>NZ_JAOECR010000035.1:0-54493 GCF_029836955.1 Stenotrophomonas sp. GD04054
CCGCAGAGGGGGCTGCGCCCGGTGGCCGGGAAACCTCAATACCCCGCCGCCTGCCCATCCTTTCGACTCTCAGACGCACCGTAGTAAACGCCGGATTCCGGATCACGCATGATCGCCTGATACCCACCATACGGACCGTCGGCGAACACGATGCGATGCCCCTTGCGCATCAACGCACGCACCGTTTCATACGGGAAGCCGGTTTCCAGATTCACTTCACCACCGTCGGTCATCGCCGTGGCCTGACCTGTCGGTTCAGTCGAGCCCTCGTGCTGGATGCGCGGTGCATCACCGGCTTCCTGCAGGTTCATGCCGAAATCCACCAGGTTCATCACGATCTGCGCGTGGCCCTGCGGCTGCATCGCGCCGCCCATCACGCCGAAGCTGGCATACGGCTTGCCGCCCTTGGTGATGAACGCCGGGATGATCGTCTGGAACGGGCGCTTGCCCGGTGCATAGCCGTTGGGATGGTTCTTCTGCAGCACGAACATCTCGCCACGATCCTGCAGGATGAAGCCCAGCCCCGGCGGCGCCATGCCGCTGCCCATGCCGCGGTAATTGGACTGTATCAACGACACCATCATGCCGTCGGCGTCAGCCACGGTCATGTAGATGGTGTCGCCCTCCTCCAGCTGCTTCGGCGTGCCCGGCTGCACTTCCTTCAGCGCCTTGTCCATCGAGATCAGCGCGCGGCGCTGTGCGGCGTAGTCCTTGGAAATCAGCTTCTGCACCGGCGCCGGCTGGAACGCCATGTCGGCATAGAAGCGCGCGCGATCGGCGAAGGCCAGCTTCTTCGCTTCAACGAACAGGTGCACATGCTCCGGTGAACCGAAGGGAATCTTCGAGAAATCGTAGCCTTCCAGCACGTTGAGGATCTGCAGCGCGGCGATGCCCTGGCTGTTCGGCGGCAGCTCCCACACGTCGTAGCCACGGTAGTTGCTGCTGACCGGTTCGACCCACTCACCGTGGTGGTCGGCCATGTCCTGGTAGCTCAGGAAGCCGCCGTTGGCCTTGAAGTAGTCGCCGATGGTGCGGGCGATATCGCCCTTGTAGAAGGCATCACGACCGCCGTCGGCGATTTTCTGCAGCGTGCTGGCCAGATTCGGGTTCTTCCACATCTCGCCCTTGCGCGGGGCATGGCCGTTGATCGTGAACTGTTCCTTGAAGCCCGGGTACTGCGACAGCTTGGGCACCGAGCGGTCCCAGTAGTAGGCGATCACCTCGGCCACCGGATGGCCCTCGCGGGCGTAGCGGATCGCCGGCGCCAGGTTGTCGGCCATCGGCTTGCGGCCGAAGCGGTCGTGCAGCGCGAACCAGCCATCGACTGCGCCGGGCACGGAGACCGGCAGCGGGCCGGTAGCCGGGATGTCCTTCAGGCCACGGCGCTGGAACTCGGCCAGGGTGAGCGACTTCGGCGAACGGCCCGAACCGTTGTAGCCATAGAGCTTCTGCGTCTTCGGGTCCCAGACGATGGCGAACAGGTCGCCGCCGATGCCGTTGCCGGTGGGCTCCATCAGGCCGAGCGCGGCGTTGGCGGCAATCGCCGCGTCCACCGCCGAGCCACCGCCCTTCATCACGTCCAGCGCGATCTGGGTGGCCAGCGGCTGCGAGGTGGCGGCCATCGCATGCGGGGCGATCACCTCCGAACGGGTGGCAAAGGTGTGGCCGGTGATGCGGTCGGCGGCAGAAGACAGTGCGGGCACAGCGGCCAGTAGAGCAGCGGCCAGCAGGGAACGGGCAAGGCGTCGGGACACGGTCGGGTTCCGATGGAAGGGTGGTCCCTCGATCTTCGCCGCTGCGGCCTTCACGCGGTATCGGGCAGAGGTCATGGACGTTGATCCTGGGATGGGGTGCGGAAGCTCCGCACCCGCCAAGGCGAAAATCCGCCGGATTCCGCGCAAAAGCCGGCCTGAAAGGAGTGAATTGGGGTTCACCGAAACACTTTCAGCGGCAACCATCCTTGTACCGCAAGCGATTGCGCTGGATGCACCGGAAACCGATGGAAAATCCGTTGCGAGGGTTGACAGCGCCGAAACGGCTGTGTTTCTCTCGATCACATGTTGCATCACAACACGCCACCGCGAACCCACATCGAAGCCGCCGACATCGGCGCCGCTTCGCTGCGTTCGATTCTTGTGCTCGTACTTATTACCCAACCAACAGGTGCGGGACGAGCCAGCGTGTAAGCAACAAACACACCGGAACTCTTCAAAAACCCGCACCCGCCCCGGTGCGGGTTTTTTCATTTCAGAACCTGGTTTCAGACGCAACCACCATGCACAACGCCGATCGCACAACCCGGACCTGCACCACCGCGACGCCTCGTGGTGGCTGTGCCTGTGCAACGCGCGGCGCCTCCTCCACCGCTTTCCCCTGACCGGCCGGCACGTCACCTCGACGACCGGCCGTTCTTTTTTCTTCCCACCGCAAGGAACCTCCCCCATGAGCACCAACGACCTGCCCCAGACCAAGATCGCCGTCATCGGCTACGGCAGCCAGGGCCGCGCCCACGCGCTGAACCTGCGTGAATCCGGCTTCGATGTGGTGGTAGGACTGCGTCCGGGCGGCCCGACCGAAGCCAAGGCGCAGGCCGATGGCTTCACCGTGATCGCGCCCGCTGAAGCGGTGAAAGACGCCGACCTGGTCGCCGTGCTGACCCCGGACATGGTGCAGAAGAAGCTCTACAACGACGTGCTGGCGCCGAACATGAAGCAGGGCGCCTGCCTGCTGTTCGCGCATGGCCTGAACGTGCACTACGGCATGATCGAGCCGCGCGCCGACCTGGACGTGGTGCTGGTTGCGCCGAAGGGCCCGGGTGCGCTGGTGCGTCGTGAGTATGAGATCGGGCGCGGCGTACCGTGCATCTGGGCGGTCTACCAGGATGTCAGCGGCAAGGCTGCGCAGCACGCGCAGGCCTATGCGGCCGGCCTCGGCGGCGCTCGCGCCAACCTGATCCAGACCACCTTCAAGGAAGAGACCGAGACCGATCTGTTCGGCGAGCAGGCGGTGCTGTGCGGCGGTGCCTCGGCGCTGGTGCAGGCCGGTTTCGAAACCCTGGTCGAAGCCGGCTACCAGCCGGAGATCGCCTATTACGAAGTGCTGCACGAACTGAAGCTGATCGTGGACCTGTTCTACGAAGGCGGCATCTCGCGCATGCTGGAGTTCATCTCCGAGACCGCGCAGTACGGCGACTACGTCAGCGGCCCGCGGGTGATCGACGCCGGCACCAAGGCACGCATGAAGGAAGTGCTGAAGGACATCCAGGACGGCACCTTCACCAAGAACTGGGTGGCCGAGTACGAAGCGGGCCTGCCGAACTACAACAGGTTCAAGCAGGCCGACCTGGAGCACCCGATCGAAAAGGTAGGCAAGGAACTGCGCGCCAAGATGGTCTGGTTGCAAGGACAGGCCGCGTAACCGCGCGGCCCTCCCCCACCCGCTTTGCAAGGTTCCCCCATGAACTCTTCGACACATCGCAGCGCGCCGCCCAACGGCGCGCGCTGGCTGACCCAGGCGCTGGAGGCCGAAGGCGTCCGCACGCTGTTCGGCTATCCCGGTGGCACCATCATGCCGTTCTACGACGCGCTGGTGGATTCGTCGCTGAAGCACATCCTGGTACGCCATGAGCAGGGCGCGGCGCTGGCCGCCAACGGTTTTGCCCGCGCCAGCAACCAGGTGGGTGTCTGCGTGGCCACCTCCGGCCCGGGCGCCTCCAACCTGGTCACCGGCATTGCCGATGCGATGCTGGATTCGGTACCGATGGTCTGCATCACCGGTCAGGTCGGCACGCCGCTGCTGGGCACCGACGCCTTCCAGGAACTGGATGTGTTCGGCCTGACGATGCCGATCGTCAAGCACAGCTGGCTGGTGCGCAGCGTCGATGACCTGCCGCGCGTGGTCGCCGATGCGTTCCGCATCGCCCGCGAAGGCCGGCCCGGCCCGGTGCTGATCGACCTGCCCAAGGACGTGCAGCTGGCCGATGCCAGTCATCTGCCAGCGCACGTGCCGAGCAGCATCGAGCCGCCGCCTGCGCCGGCCGAAGCGGCTATCGCCGAGGCCATCGCCGCACTGGCAGCCGCCGAAAAGCCGGTGGTCTACGCCGGTGGGGGCATCGCGCTGGGCGACGCGGTGCAGGACCTGCGCGACTTCGTCGAGGCCAGTGCCATCCCCACGGTGATGACCCTGCGTGGGCTGGGCGCACTGCCGGCCAACCACCCGCAGTCGCTGGGCATGCTGGGTATGCACGGTACCCGCGCGGCCAACATGGCGGTGCAGGAAAGCGACCTGCTGCTGGTGCTGGGTGCGCGCTTCGACGACCGTGCCACCGGCAAGCTGGCCGAGTTCGCACCGTTCGCCCGCGTCGTCCACATCGACGCCGACGCCTACGAGATCTCCAAGCTGCGCAGCGCCGACGTCGCCGTGCCCGGCAACGTCGGCCATGCCATCCGCGCCCTGCGTGCGGCCTTCCCCTCCCCCAAGGCCCACCAGGACGCATGGCGCAAGCGCTGTGCACAGCATCGCGATCGTTTCGCTGCGCGTTACGACGCCCCCGGCCAGCATATCTACGCCCCGGCGCTGCTGAAGCGCCTGAGCGAGCTGGCACCGGCCGATGCAGTGATCGCCTGCGATGTCGGCCAGCACCAGATGTGGGTCGCCCAGCACTGCCGTTTCAACCACCCGCGCAATCATCTGACCAGTGGCGCGCTGGGCACCATGGGCTTCGGCCTGCCGGCCGCGATGGGTGCGCAGTTCGCCTGCCCCGAGCGCACCGTGGTGCTGGTCTCCGGCGACGGCAGCTTCATGATGAACGTGCAGGAGCTGGCCACCATCGCGCGTTGCCGCCTGCCGGTGAAGATCGTGCTGCTGGACAACAGTTCGCTGGGCATGGTGCGGCAGTGGCAGGAGCTGTTCTTCGCCGAGCGCTACAGCGAGATCGACCTGTCCGACAACCCGGACTTCGTGGCACTGGCGCAGGTGTTCGGCATCGCCGCCACCCGCATCGACAACCGCGACGACGTGGAAGGCGGCCTTGCCGCACTGCTGGCCGAACCAGGCCCGGCGCTGCTGCACGTGGCCATCGATGCACGCGCCAACGTGTGGCCGCTGGTGCCGCCGAACACCGCCAACAGCACGATGCTGGAAAGCAATCCCGCCCACGCCCGCCAGGAGACCCCCAATGCAATACCGGCTTGACCTGGTGCTGCACCCGGCCGAAGGCGCGCTGCTGCGCGTGATCGGCATGGCCGAACGCCGTGGCTTCGCGCCGCGTGCGATCAGTGGTGCGCCGGTGGCCGCCGACGATGGCCGCTGGCACCTGCAGCTGGTGGTGGATGGCCAGCGTCCGGCGGAAACGCTGTGCCGGCAGATCGAGAAGATCTACGACTGCGTGTCCGTGCAGGTCACCGCCATGGAAGGAGCATCCGTATGAACACCCGTACCGTAGCGACCACGGTGCCGGTACGGAGGCGTCTTCTTCGCCGCCCGTGCCCGCATGCGGCGGTCTTCTGCACTGCGCTGGTGGCCCATGCCGGCCGCTGACACCAGCCAGGAAAGCGATGTCGGCGACGTAAGCGTCGCCGACGTACTGGCGGCGCAGGCCCGACTGCGCCGCTTCCTGCCGCCCACCCCGCTGCACCATGCCGAACGCTTCGGTACCTGGCTGAAGCTGGAGAACCTGCAGCGCACCGGTTCCTACAAGGTACGCGGCGCATTGAATGCGCTGCTGGCCGGCCGCGAGCGCGGCGATACCCGGCCAGTGATCTGCGCCTCGGCCGGCAACCATGCCCAGGGCGTGGCGTGGGCGGCCTACCGCCTGGACGTGCCGGCCATCACCGTGATGCCGCATGGTGCGCCCGCCACCAAGATCGCCGGCGTCGCCCACTGGGGCGCGACCGTGCGCCAGCACGGCACCAGCTATGACGAGGCCTACGCCTTCGCGGTCGAACTGGCACAACGCCACGGCTACCGCTTCCTGTCCGCGTTCGACGATGCCGACGTGATCGCCGGCCAGGGCACGGTCGGCATCGAGCTGGCCGCACACGCGCCGGACGTGGTGATCGTGCCGATCGGCGGCGGCGGGCTGGCCTCCGGCGTTGCGTTGGCACTGAAATCGCAGGGCGTCCGCGTCGTTGGCGCGCAGGTGGAAGGCGTCGATTCGATGGCCCGCGCGATCCACGGTGACGTGCGCGAGATCGCCCCCGTTGCTTCGCTGGCCGACGGCGTGCGGGTGAAGATTCCCGGCTTCCTGACCCGCCGCCTGTGCACCTCGCTGCTGGACGATGTGGTGATCGTGCGCGAAGCCGAACTGCGCGAAACCCTGGTCCGCCTGGCACTGGAAGAGCACATCATCGCCGAGGGCGCCGGTGCGCTGGCGCTGGCCGCCGGCCGCCGCGTCGCCGGCCGCCGCAAGTGTGCGGTGGTCTCCGGCGGCAACATCGATGCCGGCGTCCTCGCCGGCCTGCTCACCGACATCCGCCCGCGCCCGCCACGCAAACCACGGCGACGGCGCAGCGAAACACCGCGTTCGCCCGCCAAGGCCAGCGCCATCGCTTCCCCCACCTCTTCCCCTTCCCCCCTGCAAGCCGTCGCACCCGCTGTCGAGGAGATTTCCCTGTGACCACCATCGAACGAATTACCACCCCGCGCATCCGCATCTTCGACACCACCCTGCGTGACGGCGAGCAGTCCCCCGGCTGCAGCATGAGCCCGCCGCAGAAGCTGGTGATGGCGCGTGCGCTGGACGAACTGGGCGTGGACATCATCGAGACCGGCTTCCCGGCCAGCTCGCAGTCCGACCGCGAGGCGATGGCACTGATCGGCCGCGAACTGCGCCGTCCGAGCCTGACCCTGGCGGTGCTGTCGCGCTGCCTGCAGGCCGACATCGAAACCTCGGCACGTGCGCTGGAGGCCGCTGCCAACCCGCGCCTGCACGTGTTCCTGTCGACCAGCCCGCTGCACCGCGAGCACAAGCTGCGGATGACCCGCGAGCAGGTACTGGAGTCGGTACGCAAGCACGTATCGCTGGCCCGGTCCTATATCGACGATGTCGAATTCTCGGCCGAGGATGCCACCCGCACCGAGCTGGACTACCTGATCGAAGTCGCGCGCGTGGCCATCGCTGCCGGCGCCACCACCATCAACCTGCCCGACACCGTCGGCTTCACCACGCCGGAAGAGATCCGCGCGATGTTCCAGCAGGTCATCGCCGGCGTCGCCGACGTGCCGAATGCCGCCAATGTGATCTTCAGCGCGCACTGCCACAACGATCTGGGCCTGGCCGTGGCCAACTCGCTGGCCGCCATCGAAGGCGGCGCGCGCCAGGTCGAGTGCACCATCAACGGCATCGGCGAGCGCGCCGGCAACTGCTCGCTGGAAGAGATCGCGATGGTGCTGAAGGTGCGCCAGGCCTTCTACGAACAGGACAGCTCGATCAACACCCCGCGCATCGTCGGCACCTCGCAGCTGCTGCAGCGCCTGGTCGGCATGCCGGTACAGCGCAACAAGGCCATCGTCGGTGCCAATGCCTTCGCCCACGAATCGGGCATCCACCAGCACGGCATGCTGCGTCATCGCGGCACCTACGAAATCATGCGTCCGGAAGACGTGGGCTGGGAGGATTCGCAGATGGTGCTGGGCCGCCACAGT
Source organism: Stenotrophomonas sp. GD04054 (assembly GCF_029836955.1). Lineage (NCBI taxonomy): Bacteria > Pseudomonadati > Pseudomonadota > Gammaproteobacteria > Lysobacterales > Lysobacteraceae > Stenotrophomonas > Stenotrophomonas sp. GD04054. The sequence goes on from NZ_JAOECR010000035.1 coordinate 7,645, forward strand.
GGCCGCGCCGCCGTCGAAGCGCGCCTGCGTGCGCTGGGCTTCTGGCTGGACGAAGACGAACTGAAGCTGGTGTTCGAGCAGTTCAAGGGCCTGTGCGAACAGCAGCGCGTGGTCACCGATGCCGACCTGCAGACGCTGATGCAGGGTGGCTCCAACGCGCAGGGCTATCGCCTGGCGTCGATGACCATCAGCGACGTCGGCAGCCGCGCCAATGCACTGGTCGAACTGTCCGACCCGGACGGCAACCGCGTGGCCGAGACCGCGCAGGGCGATGGCCCGGTCGATGCGCTGTTCGGCGCGCTGTCGGCCGCTACCGGCGTGCAGCTGATGCTGGACAGCTACCACGTGCACAGCGTCGGCATCGGCGCCGATGCGCGCGGCGAAGCCAATCTGAGCGTGCGCCACGAGGGCGTGGAGTACGACGGCACCGGCACCAGCAAGGACATCATCGAAGCCTCCGCGCTGGCCTGGCTGGATGTGGCCAACCGCCTGCTGCGCCAGCGCCAGGCTGCCGCCCACAGCAACACCGACGTTGCCACCCCCGCCACCGCCTGAGGACCCCGCCATGAGCGCCTTCGACACCCCCACCCCGGCCAGCGCCGCTGGCCAGCAGTGGAACGCCCAGGATTATGCGATCGACGCCGGCTTCGTGCCGCTGCTCGGCGGCGCGGTATCGCGCCTGCTCGACCCGCGCGCCGGTGAACGCATCCTCGACCTGGGCTGTGGCGATGGCGTGCTCAGCACTGAGCTGGCGCTCAGCGGCGCGCACATCCACGGCGTGGATGCCTCGCCGGAGCTGGTGATCGCCGCGCGTGCGCGCGGCGTCGATGCGCAGGTGATGGATGGCCACGCGCTGTCGTTCGACAGTGAGTTCGATGCGGTATTCAGCAATGCGTCGCTGCATTGGATGAGCAACCCCGACCGGGTGATGGAAGGTGTGCGCCGCGCCCTGCGCCCGGGCGGCCGCTTCGTTGCCGAGTTCGGCGGCCATGGCAACGTGGCCACGATCATCGCGGCGGTGCAGGCTGCACGCGCGGCCCATGGCCACGGCGCCAGCGCATTCCAGTGGTACTTCCCCACTGCCGATGCCTACGCCGACCGCCTGCGCCAGCATGGCTTCCAGGTGCAGCTGATCGAGTGCACGCCGCGCCCGACTGCACTGCCGACCGGCGTGGCCGGCTGGCTGCGTGTGTTCGCCGCACCGCTGCTGGACGATCTGCCGGCCGAGGCACGCGCCACCGTGCGCGAGGCAGCCACCGCACTGCTGGCCGAGCTGCCGCGCAACGCCAGCGGCCAGCCGCTGGCCGACTACGTGCGGCTGCGGGTGCTTGCCCGTCGCCGCTGACTTGACCGTTCCGTTTTCTTTACTGATGTTCGCTATTTCGTACTTCTGCCAGGCATACGCATGACTTCCGCACCCCGCACCCTGTACGACAAACTGTGGGACGCCCACGTGGTGGTTCCCGAAACCGACAGCGCCCCCGCCGTGCTGTACATCGACCTGCACCTGATCCACGAGGTGACCTCGCCGCAGGCGTTCACCGAACTGCGCGAGCGCGGCCTGTCGCCGCGCCGCCCGGACCGCACCAAGGCGACGATGGACCACTCCACGCCAACCCTGCCGGCTGCCGCCGACGGCACGCTGCCCTACGCCAGCGCTGCGTCCGAAGCGCAGGTCGCCACCCTGGCACGCAACTGCGCCGAGCACGGCATCGAACTGTTCGACATGGCCTCGGACAATCGCGGTATCGTCCACGTGATCGCGCCGGAACAAGGCTTCACCCAGCCCGGCATGACCATCGTCTGCGGCGACAGCCACACCTCCACCCACGGTGCGTTCGGTTCGCTGGCCTTCGGCATCGGCACCAGCGAAGTCGGCCACGTGCTGGCCACACAGTGCCTGCTGCAGCGCAAGGCGAAGACCTTCGCGATCACCGTCGATGGCCCGCTGGCGCCCGGCGTCGGCGCCAAGGACGTGGTCCTGCACATCATCGGCGTGATCGGCGTCAACGGCGGCACCGGCCACGTCATCGAGTTCCGTGGCAGCACCATCGAAGCGATGGACATGGAACAGCGCATGACCCTGTGCAACATGTCGATCGAGGCGGGTGCGCGTGCCGGCATGGTGGCGCCGGACCAGATCACCTTCGACTTCGTCGCTGCTACCCCGCGTGGCCCCAAGGGTGCCGACTTCGATGCGGCCGTCGCACGCTGGCAGCAGCTGCGCAGCGATGACGGCGCGCGTTTCGACAGCGAAGTGCACATCGACGCCGCCGACATCCGCCCGACCCTGACCTGGGGCACCCATCCGGGCACCGCCATCGCGGTGGATGCACCGATCCCCGCCGCCAACGATGCCGCCGCACAGAAGGGTCTGGACTACATGCATTTCCAGGCCGGCAAGGCGCTGGCGGGCACGCCGGTGGACGTGGTGTTCGTCGGTTCGTGCACCAACGGCCGGCTGAGCGACATGCGCGAAGTGGCGCAGGTACTGCGCGGTCGTCGCGTCGCTGACCGGGTGCGCATGCTGGTGGTGCCGGGCTCGGAGATCGTCAAGCGCGAGGCCGAGGCCGAAGGCATCCACGAGATCGTGCGCGCGGCCGGTGCCGAGTGGCGCGAGCCGGGCTGCTCGATGTGCATCGCCATGAACGGCGATCTGGTCGCGCCCGGGCAGCTGGCCGTCAGCACCAGCAACCGCAATTTCGAAGGCCGCCAGGGCCCTGGTTCGCGCACGCTGCTGGCCTCGCCGATGAGCGCGGCGTGGGCCGCGGTGAACGGGCACGTCGCCGATACCCGCGAACTGTTCGCACAGGAGGTGGCGTGATGGCCGGTTTCCGTACCCTGACCTCGGCCAGCGTGGTGCTGCGCCAGACCAACATCGACACCGACCAGATCATTCCGGCGCGGTTCCTGTCCACCACCGAACGCGCCGGCCTGGGCCGCAACGCGTTCAATGACTGGCGCTGGCAGGCCGACGGTTCGCCGGTGGCCGACTTCGCCTTCAACCAGCCGCACAACGCCGGCCGCAGCGTCCTGCTGGCGGGCCGCAACTTCGGCTGCGGCTCGTCGCGCGAGCATGCACCATGGGCACTGACCGATCTGGGCCTGCGTGCCATCGTCAGCAGCGAGATCGCCGACATCTTCCGCGGCAACTCGCTGAAGAACGGCCTGCTGCCGATCGTGCTGGACGAAGCCGACGTGCAGACGCTGATGCAGCGCCCGGACGACGAGCTGACCATCGACGTGGCCGCGCGTGTGCTGCGCACGCCCGATGGGCGCGTCTATTCCTTCCCGCTGGATGGCTTCTCGCAGACCTGCCTGCTGGAAGGCGTCGACCAGTTGGGGTATCTGTTGGGCCGTGTCCCTGAAATCGAACGCTACGAGAGTGAGCATGCACGCTGAAATTGTTGTCCTGCCCGGTGATGGCATCGGCCCGGAAGTGGCCGCCGCGGCAGTCGCCGTCCTGAAGTCTGTCGCCACACGCTTCAACCACACCTTCACCTTCAGCGAGCACGACATCGGTGGCATCGCCATCGACCGCCACGGCGAGCCGCTGCCGGCCTCTGCGTTGACTGCCTGCCAGGCCGCCAACGCGGTGCTGCTGGGTGCGGTCGGCGGCCCGAAGTGGTCCGATCCCAACGCCAAGGTGCGCCCGGAACAGGGCCTGCTGGCGATCCGCAAGGCGCTGGGCCTGTATGCCAACCTGCGCCCGGTGCGTACCCACGAAGCCGCACTGCACGCCTCGCCGATCAAGGCCGAGCTGCTGCAGGGCGTGGACTTCGTCGTGGTACGCGAACTGACCGGTGGCATCTACTTCGGCGACAAGACCCGCGACGCCGACAGCGCCAGCGACCTGTGCCGCTACACCGTGGCCGAGATCGAACGCGTGCTGCGCAGTGCCTTCCGCCTGGCCCGGCAGCGCCGCGGCAAGGTCACCTCGGTGGACAAGGCCAACGTGCTGGAGACCTCGCGCCTGTGGCGTGACGTGGCCGCGCGCATCGGCCGCGAGGAGTTCCCGGATGTAGCGCTGGAGCACCAGCTGGTTGATTCGATGGCGATGCACCTGCTGGCCAAGCCGCGCGAGTACGACGTGATCGTGACCGAGAACATGTTCGGCGACATCCTCACCGATGAGGCATCGATGCTGGCCGGCTCGCTGGGCCTTCTGCCGTCGGCCTCGCTGGGCGAGCCGGGCGCGGTCGGTATCTACGAACCGATCCATGGTTCGGCTCCGGATATCGCTGGCAAGGGCATCGCCAACCCATACGCGACGATCTTCAGCGCCGCGATGCTGCTGCGCCATTCGCTGGGGCTGGAAGCGGAAGCCGCCGCGGTGGAAGCCGCCGTGCACGCCGTGCTGGACGATGGCGTGTTCACCGCCGATCTGGCGGCGAAGGGCCAGGCCGTCAGCACCGCTGCCGCCACCGACGCGGTGCTGGCCAAACTCAACTGATCCGATAGCGCCACGCCATGCGTGGCGCCCCTCCCTTTGGACATTGTGCGCAGCCACCCATGGGGTGGCTCTACTGTAGATCCACGCCATGCGTGGATGCGCCATCCGTGCCAACCAAGGTTGGCACCCACCACCGCAGCAGAGCCACGCCCTGCGTGACTGCGTTACTTGGTGGTGTAACCACCATTGACCAGAATCGTCTGCCCGGTCATCCACCAGCCATCGGTGACCAGGAAACGGATCCACGGCACGATGTCGGCGATGTCGGTCAGGCCGGTACGGGTGAAGGACGACAGTGCCGCAGCCGTCTTGTGGTACGCCTGCGCATCGGCACTCTCGGCCGGATAGAAGAACGGCGTGTCCATCGGACCGGGACCGATCGCCGTCACCGAGATGCCGCGCTCACCGAACTCCTTCGACGCCGCACGGGTGAAGTGCTCGACCGGTGCCTTGGTGCCGGCATAGCTGGAATAGAACGGCGTGAACGCGCCCAGCAGTGAGGTGACCAGGGTGCAGATGCGGCCACCGTCATTGACGTGGCGGCCGGCCTCCTTCAGGAAGAAGAAGGCAGCCTTGGCGTTGACCGCACTCATTTCGTCGTACTCCGCTTCGCTGATTTCCAGCAACGGCTTCTTCAGTACCTTGCCGACCGTGTTGATCGCGATGTCAGGGCGACCGACCGCTGCCACGGCATCGGCGAACAGGCGCTCCATCGCTGCCGCCGACGTCAGGTCACCCTGCAGGGCAACGGCCGTACTGCCGGCGGCCTGCACGGCCGCGACGGTCGCCTCTGCATCGGCCTGGGTGGCGGTGCTGTTGTAGTGGATGACGATGGCTTTGGCGCCCTGGCTGGCGAAGTCGCGGGCCAGCAGGCCGCCCAGGTTCTTGGCGCCACCGGCGATCAGCACGGTCTTGCCCTTGAGGGAATGGTCGGTCATGGCGTTTGTCTCAGGAGGGGGCTGCCCGGGGTGGCAACCCTGCCCTGACGACGATATCGTGCAGAAAATGCGGATAAAGCCCGCCACATTGACTTAACTTTCCAGAGCCAGCGAACAATGGACCGGATCGATCGCTTCCGCATCTTCACCCGGGTGGTGGAGTGCGCCAGCTTCACCCGCGCCGCCGACCAGCTCGGCCTGCCCCGCTCCACCGTCTCGGCGGCCATTGCGGAGCTGGAGCAGCGGCTCGGCACCCGCCTGCTTCAGCGCTCCACCCGTCGCGTTTCCACCACCCACGATGGCGACGTGTTCCATGCGCGCTGCCTGCGTCTGATCGCCGAAGTCGAAGACGCCGAAAGCCTGTTCCGCCAGGACGACGCGCAGCCGATGGGCCTGCTGAAGATCGATGTGCCCAGCCGGATCGGCCGCTGCATCCTCGCCCCGGCCCTGCCCGACTTCTTCGCACGCCATCCGCAGGTTGAAGTGGACCTGGGCATGACCGACCGCGCGGTGAACCTGATCGAAGACGGCTGTGATGCGGTGCTGCGGGTCGGCCAGCTGGGTGACTCCAGCCTGGTGGCCCGCATGCTGGGACAGCTCGACTTCGTCAACGTCGCCGCGCCGGCCTACCTGCGCGAGCACGGTGTTCCGCAGCATCCTGCCGACCTGCAGCAGCACCGCGCGGTGAACTATGCATCGCCGACCACGGCACGGGTGGAACCGTGGGAATGGCAGGACGGTGGCCAGCTTCGCACGCTGCCGATGCCCGGCTGGGTGCGGGTGAACAGCGCCGAGGCCTCGATCGCGTGCTGCGTGGCGGGGCTCGGCCTGCTGCAGATTCCGCGCTACGACGTGCAGGCCGAACTGCAATCTGGTGCGCTGGTGGAAGTGATGCCGCAGCACGTGGCGCAACCGCTGCCGGTGACCCTGTTGCAACCGCATCGGCAGCACCGCGCGCAACGCGTGCAGGTGTTCATCGAATGGCTGCTGCCGGTGCTGCGGAACGGCCTGCAGCTGCAGTAGATCCACGCCATGCGTAGATGCATGCCGCGCAGATCAGTAGATCCACGCCATGCGTGGATGACTGATCCTGGTCCTCCGCAGCCACCCATGGGGTGGCTCTGCAGAAACTACCAACCTTGGTGGAAGTGATGCCACAGCACGTGGCGCAACCGCTGCCGGTGACCCTGTTGCAGCCGCATCGGCAGCACCGCGCGCAACGCGTGCGGGTGTTCATCGAATGGCTGCTGCCGGTGCTGCGGAACGGCCTGCAGCTGCAGTAGATCCACGCCATGCGTGGATGCACGCATCAGTGCCAACCAAGGTTGGCACCTACCAGGGCGAAGACCCGCTGCGGTAAATCCACGCAATGCGTGGATGCGCGCGTCAGTGCCAACCAAGGTTGGCACCTACCAGGGCGAAGACCCGCTGCGGTAGATCCACGCCATGCGTGGATGCGTGCATCAGTGCCAACCAAGGTTGGCACCTACCAGGGCAGTGGCCGCCGAACCCGGGGCATTACGCCCCGGATTCGTCCGGCTTGACCCGGAACCACGCGGCGTACAGCGCCGGCAGGAACACCAGGGTCAGCACGGTGCCCACGATCAGGCCGCCCATGATCGAGATCGCCATCGAGCCATAGAACGCACTGCGCGAGAGCGGAATCATCGCCAGCACGGCCGCCAGCGCGGTCAGCACGATCGGGCGGAAACGGCGCACCGTCGCATCGATGATCGAATGCCAGCGGTCATGCCCGGCATCGATGTCCTGCTGGATCTGGTCGATCAGGATCACCGAGTTGCGCATGATCATGCCGGCCAGTGCAATCGTGCCCAGCAGCGCCACGAAGCCGAACGGTGCGCGGAACAGCAGCAGGAACAGGGTCGCACCGATGATGCCCAGCGGCGCGGTCACCAGCACCATCGCCGCACGCGAGAAGCTGCGCAGCTGCAGCATCAGCAGCGTGGCCACCACCACCAGGAACAGCGGCATGCCGGCCTTGATCGAGTTCTGGCCACGTGCCGAATCCTCCACGGTACCGCCGGTTTCCAGCAGGTAGCCATTCGGCAGTTCGGCACGGATGCCATCCAGCGTCGGCAGGATCTGATGCACCACGTCCAGTGGCTGCATGCCATCACTGATGTCGGCGCGCACGGTCACCGTCGGCAGACGGTTACGGTGCCAGATGATGCCATCCTCGAAGCCGTACTCCATCGTCGCCACCTGCGACAGCGTGATGCTGCCGCCGTTGGCGGTCGGCATCGACAGGCTGGACAGCAGCTCCAGCTGGTTGCGTTCATCGGCCGGCCCGCGCAGCAGCATCTCGATCTGGCGGTTGCCTTCGCGATACACGCTCACCGACTGCCCGGCCAGCGAGCTGGACAGGAACTGGCTGACCTGGGCACTGCTCACACCCAGCGCGCGCGCACGCTCCTGGTCGATCACCAACCGCACCACCTTGCTCGGCTCGCTCCAGTCCAGGTTGACGTTCATCACGTGCGGGTTCTCACGCACCTTGGCCTCGACCTGCCGTGCGATCGCCTGCACCTTCTCGATGTGCTCGCCGGAAATACGCATCTGCACCGGATAGCCGACTGGTGGGCCGTTCTCCAGGCGGGTCACGCGCATCTGCACGTCCGGGAACTTCGGGATCACCTCATGCAGCAGCCAGTCACGGGTGCTTTCGCGCGACTTGATGTCCTTGGCCAGCACCACGAACTGGGCGAAGTTGGTGGCCGGCAGCTGCTGGTCCAGCGGCAGGTAGAAGCGCGGCGAACCGGTGCCCACGTAGGACACGTAGTTGGCGATGCCATCGCGGTTGGACAGCAGCTTCTCCAGCTTCTCGGCCTGGGCCTGGGTCGAGCGCAACGACGCACCCTCGGCCAGCTCGATGTCCACCATCAGTTCCGGCCGGGTCGAATCCGGGAAGAACTGCTGCGGCACGAAGCGGAACATCATCAGCGAGAACACGAACAGGGCGATGGTCGCGGCGATAACCCACCAGCGGTGGCGCAGGCAGCCATCGAGGAAGCGACGGAAGCTGCGATAGAACGGGCGCTGGTACGGATCATGGTCGTGCCCGTGCTGCGGCGGCGCGATCAGGTTGGCCAGCGCCGGATAGCGGTCGGCCCACTGCTGGCGCTTGGCCAGCCAGCGCGCGGACAGGCTGCCCGGCTTCGGCGGCTGCGGATTGAACAGGTCCGGCAGCATCTTGTCGCCCAGGTACGGGATGAACAGCACCGCGGCAATCCACGACACCACCAGTGCGATAGTCACCACCTGGAACAGCGAGCGGGTGTACTCACCCGTGCTCGATGCCGCCGTGGCGATCGGCAGGAAGCCGGCCGCCGTGATCAGCGTACCGGTCAGCATCGGGAACGCGGTCGACTCCCAGGCGAAACTGGCCGCACGCAGGCGGTCGTAGCCCTGCTCCATCTTGGTGGCCATCATCTCCACCGCGATGATCGCATCGTCCACCAGCAGGCCCAGCGCCAGCACCAGCGCGCCCAGCGAGATCTTGTGCAGGCCGATGTCGAAGTAGTGCATGACGAAGAAGGTCATCGCCAGCACCAGCGGGATGGTCACACCTACCACCAGGCCGGTGCGCAGGCCCAGCGAGAAGAAGCTGACCAGCAACACGATCACTACGGCTTCGGTCAGCACCTGCACGAACTCGCCGACCGACTCCTCCACCGACTGCGGCTGATCGGACACCTTGCGCAGCTGCATGCCGGCCGGCAGGGTCTTCTGCAGGCGTTCGAACTCTGCATCGAGGTTGGCGCCGAGCTTGAGGATGTCACCGCCATCCTTCATCGCCACCGCCAGGCCGATGGCCTCTTCGCCCATGAAGCGCATCTTCGGCGACGCCGGGTCGGCGAAGCCGCGCTTGACCTCGGCGATGTCGCCCAGGTGCACGGTGCGGTCACCAGCACGGATCGGGAACTGGCGGATGGCGTCGATGTCGTTGAACTGGCCGGTCACGCGCAGCTGCACGCGGTCGGTGGCGGTCTCGAAGAAGCTGGTGCCGGTGACCGCGTTCTGGTCGGCCAGTGCCTGCTGCACCTGCTGCATCGACACACCCAGCGTGGCCAGGCGGGTGTTGGACAGCTCGATCCACACCTTCTCGTCCTGCAGGCCGACCAGGTCGATCTTGCCGACGTCGGGCACGCGCTGCAGCTCCAGCTGGATACGGTCGGCGTAATCACGCATCACCGCGTAGTCGAAGCCCTTGCCGGTCAACGCATAGATGTTGCCGTAGGTATCGCCGAACTCATCGTTGAAGAACGGACCGACGATTTCACGCGGCAGTGTCGGGCGGATGTCCCCCACACGCTTGCGCACCTGGTACCAGAGGTCGGGGATCTGCTTGGACCGCAGGCTGTCGCGCGCCATGAAGATGATCTGCGACTCGCCCGGCCGAGAATACGAGCGGATGAACTCGTACTCGCCGGTATTCATCAGCGCCTTCTCGAGCGGCTCGGTCACCTGCCGCGAGACCTGTTCGGCGGTAGCGCCCGGCCACAGCGTGCGCACCACCATCGCCTTGAAGGTGAACGGCGGATCCTCGGACTGGCCCAGATGCTTGTACGACCACGCGCCGATCAGCGCGAACGCCAGCATCGCGAACAGCACCAGGGGTCGGTTCGCCAGCGCCCACTCGGAGAGATTGAAGCGGCGCACCGGCTTACTCCTTGGCCTTGGCGGCAGCGGCCGGCGCGGCCGGCTTCAGCACCGGACGGTTCTGCCGGTCCACGGCGATCACCGGCTGACCGGCACGCAGCAGATGGCCACCAGCAGCAACCACCCAGTCACCTGCGCTCACGCCGGACAGCACCGGCACGGTCTCACTGCCAAACGCACCGGTGGTGACCGCTGCAGCCTTCAGCGTGCTGTTGGCCGGGTCGACCAGCCACACGCTGGCGGTACCGTTGGCACCGCGCTGCAGCGCGCCCAGCGGCAGCTGCAGGGTGCCGTGGCGGCCGGCGCTGCTGTAGACGCGTGCGCTCTGGCCCAGTTCGACATCGGCCAGCGCATCGGCGGCCAGGCTGACCCGGGTCGCGTAGGTACGTGCCTGCGGATCGGCGGCGGCGGCGATCTCGCGGATCGTGCCCGGCAGGCGCTGGCCAGGACGGTTCCACAGCTCCACCTCGACCGGCTGGCCCACCGCATAGTCGCGGATGGTGGCCTCGGGCAGGTCGATCAGCACTTCGCGCCCGCCATCGGCGGCCAGGTTGAAGATAGTCTGGCCGGCCGACACCACCTGCCCGGCCTCGGCCTCGCGGCTGGCGATCACGCCGTCGGCCGGTGCGCGCAGCTGGGCGTAATCGGCCTGGTTGCGCAGCACATCGAGGTTGGCGCGGGCGGCGTTGGCCTGGCCCTGCGCGGCCTTGAAGGCGGCGGACTGCTGGTCCAGCTGCGAGCGGCTGACCAGTTGCTGGTCGGCCAGCACCTGGTAGCGCTTGAGGTCATCGCGGGCACGTACCAGATCGGCTTCGGCCGCAGCCAGCTGCGCCTGCGAGGCGCGGGCCTGCAGCGCGAAGTCGGCCACGTCCAGCTCGGCCAGCACATCGCCCTTCTTGACCCGCTGCCCGGCATCGACATGGCGCTTGACCAGGTTGCCACCGACCCGGAACGACAGCGGGCTTTCCTGCCGGGCACGCACCGTGCCCGGGAACGCCGCCGGGGCCTGCCCGGCCTGTTCGCCGGGGTGAACCACCAGCACCGGTACGGCCGCCTGTGGCGCCTGTTCCTGTCCCGAACAGGCTGCCAGCGCAGCCACCCACACCATACCGCCCATCCAGCGCACGATCTTCATCGGTCAACGTCCTGAAAACGCAGGGTTGCAACTAAGGGGGGAGCCGCGACTGCCGGCCCAATTTAATAAACCGGCCGGTATAGTATAAATATCGAACCGCTTGGTCTAGTATTGTCGCGATGAGTTCTCCCACTTCCCGCAAGCCGTCGGCCAAGCCCGCTGCCAAGGCCGCCGGACCCGGGCGTCCCAAGGACCTCGGCAAGCGCGCGGCGATCCTTGAAGCAGCCAAGGCACTGTTCATCGAACAGGGCTATACCGGCGTGAGCATGGACACCATCGCCGCTCAGGCCGGCGTCTCGAAGCTGACTGTGTACAGCCACTTCGGCGACAAGGAGACCCTGTTCTCCGAGGCCGTGCAGTCAAAATGCATTGAAATGCTGCCTGATGCGCTGTTCGTGGCCGACGCGGACGGCCCCCTGCGCGACCAGCTGATCGGCATCGGCCTGGCCTTCTTCGAGCTGATCACCTCCGACGCAGCGATCTCGATCCAGCGCATGATGATGGCGCCGGAGACCGACGAACGCCTGCGCGAGCTGTTCTGGCAGGCCGGCCCGGAACGTACCTGCGAGGCCCTGGCCGATTTCCTGCGCGCGCGCGGCGAACGCGGCGAACTGGACATCCCCGACTATTACCTGGCTGGCCAGCAGTTCCTTACCCTGGTCAAGGGCGAAGTGCACATGCATATGATGTGCGGCATGCCACTGTCACCGGTGGAGTGCGACCCTCTTGCCCATGTGACCGCCAGCATCGACTTCTTCCTGCGCGCCTACGCGCCAAGAGGGGCCGGGACGGCCGGATAACCAAAACTGAACGAACCGGAGGTCGCGATGACTTCCGGCACTGCGACCCCGGCCACCCGGCAGCTGATGCTCTGGGCGCGCCGCCGGCCTCCGGCACCGGTAAAATGGCCGGCCCACTGCGCTGGATTTGAACCTCATGACGATTGATTACGCCCACGCCCGCGAACTGATGGTGGAACAGCAGATCCGTCCCTGGGACGTGCTGGACATCAAGGTGCTCGACGTCCTGGCCCGCCTGCCGCGCGAGGCCTTTGTCGCCGATGCACACCGGGCACTGGCCTATGCCGATGTTGAACTCCCGATCGGCCATGGCCAGAAGATGATGAAGCCGGTCATCGAGGGCCGTACCCTGCAGGCACTGGATCTGCAGCCGGGTGACGAAGTGCTGGAAATCGGCACCGGCAGCGGCTTCCTGGCAGCCTGCATCGGCGCGCTGGCGCGCGACGTGCTGAGCCTGGAGATCGACCCGGAACTGGCCGACGCCGCGCGTGCCCGCCTGGACGCTTCCGGCCTGGGCACCAACGTCCGCGTGGAAGTGGCCGACGCCCTGTCCTGGCAGACCGAACGCCGCTTTGACGTGATCTGTGTCACTGGTGCGGTCGACGTGGTGCCGTCACAGTTCGCCTCGTGGCTGCGTCCGGGTGGTCGCCTGTTCGTGATCCATGGCCGTTCGCCGGCGATGGAGGCCCTGCTGGTCAAGGCCGACGGCAGCACCGAGTCCCTGTTCGAGACCGATATTGATTACCTGCGTGGTGCCGCCCCGGCCCCCCAGTTCCACCTCTGAGTCCAAGGAAGCCGCAATGATCCGCCGATCCCTCGCTGTTGCGCTGGCCACTGCCCTGCTGCCGTTGTCCGCCCATGCCGCCGACCTGCTGCAGGTCTACGAAATGGCGCGCAATGGCGATCCGCAGCTGTCCGCCGCCGAATCCACCCGGCTGTACGACAAGGAAGGCGCCGTGCAGGCCCGCGCTGCCCTGCTGCCGCAGATCAACGGCCAGGCCACGCTGAACCGCTCGCGCAGCGAGGCGGACCATGACGCCAACTCCGGCACCGTGACCAGCAAGCGCCGCAACTACACGATCGAAGGGAGCCAGACGCTGTTCAACTGGACCCAGATCAACAACCTGCGTTCGCAGCGCGAGCTGAGCAAGGCGGCGGACTTCACCCTCGATTCGGCCAACGACAGCCTGATCGTGCGCACCTCGGCGGCCTACTTCAACGTGCTGGTGGCGATCGAATCGCTGAACGCCGCACAGACCAATGAAGCGGCCGCGAAGAAGCAGTTCGACTTCGCCGACAAGCGCCTGGAAGTGGGCCTGGCGCCGATCACCGACGTGCACGAAGCACGCGCCCAGTACGACCAGGCACGTGCCAACACCATCGTTGCGCAGAACACCCTGGCCGATAACTACCAGGCCCTGACCGAACTGACCGGCCAGCCGGTGGTCAACCTGCGCGGCCTGCCGGCGGACTTCCGCCCGGAAGTGCCGGCCAACCGTGGCAACATCGATGAGCTGGTGCACCAGGCCACCAACCAGAATCCGGCGCTGAAGGCCCAGGAACTGAAAGTCAGCGCCGCCGAGGCTGGCGTGCAGGCCGCTCGTGGCGGCCATTACCCGACCCTGTCGCTGGGCGGCAGCTGGGGCAAGACCGCCACCTGGGGCGACAGCACCGGTGCCGGCTCGTTGTCGCCGGATGCACGCACCAACAGCATCGGGCTGACCCTGAGCGTGCCGATCTTCGCCGGTGGTGCCACCCAGTCCGGCGTGCGCCAGGCACTGGCCCAGCGCGACATCGCCCAGGACGGCTACGAGCAGCAGAAGCGTGCCCTGGACCGCAACACCCGCAATGCCTACCAGACCTTGGTGCAGGGCATCAGCGAAGTGGAAGCCCGCCGCCTGGCGGTGGTCTCGGCGCAGAGCGCGTACGACGCGTCGCAGGTCGGCCTGGAAGTCGGTACCCGTACCGTGCTGGACGTGATCCAGAACCAGCGCATCCTGTTCTCGGCGCAGCTGGATTATGCACAGGCCCGCTACACCTTCCTGCAGAACCGCTTGCTGCTGAGCCAGTCGCTGGGTGCGCTGGACGTGGCCGAGCTGCAGGACGTGAACCGCCTGCTGACCCAGGACGCGGGCAACCCGTCGACGACCACGCACTGAGTCGTCGCCCTGCCGGCAACGAAGAAGCCACCCGGGAGGGTGGCTTTTTTGTGGGCAGCGCGTACGGCCCCACCCAGGCATGGCGCAGATCCGCCGGCCGTCAGCCCGGCCACGCGCCTGCCCGCTCCACTGCGGCCAGCACGCACAGCGCCGCGGCCAGGGGCGCAAGCACCATCGCAGCCCCCGGCATAGGCGCGCGCACACGCAGTGCTGCCAGGCACAAAGCCGCCATCACCAGCAGGGTGGCCGGGCCCGGCAGCACCGGCAATGCATCGACGGGTGTTCCCAACGCCAGCAGCGCCGCCAGCACCACGGTGACCGGTATCAGCCGCGTCCGGAACCCGGGCGCTTCATCCGCGGCCACAGGCCAGAGCTGCGCTGCCAGATGTGTGGCCAACGACAACAGCACCAGCAGCAGTGCTGCCAACCCGGCCATGCCCGCCAGCGGCAGCAACGGCAGCAGCCACTGCAACTGCGGATGGCCCTGCAATGCCACCGACAACGGCCGCGTACTGGCCAATGCCGGGAACTCGACCAGGCCGGCCTGCAACGCCGCCAGCACGATCAGCAGCAGCATTGCCAGCAGCAGCGCGGCCGCCAGCAGCCCTGGTGACTGCGCACGCACCTGCGGGCCACGCCCAGGAAACCCCAATACCAGACCCACACTGGCAAACACCGCCAGCAAGGGCACGCTTGCCGCCAGCACACCGCCAGGTCCGAACCGATAGGGCGCGGTGGCGTCCGGCAGCCACGGAATCCAGTTCGCGTAGTGCACATGGCGGACCGCCAGCGCCAGCAGCAACAGCCCTACACCGATCTTCGCCGTCAACAGCACGCAGACCATCAGCGCGATGCGACGCGGAGGCAGCAACACGAACGCACCCAGCACCAGCAGGCTGGTGACGGCCATCACCGGATCCGGCAATGCGCTGCCGGTTTCAATACCGCGACTGGCAAACACCGCACGCGCGTGGCCCGCCATGGACTGCGCCACGCCGGCGCTGGTCACCACCAGCTCCAGCAGCAGCACAGCACCCAGCAGGCGCGCGACTGCCGTGCCCCAAGCGGCCCGCAGCGGGCCGTACAGGCCATCGGCTTCCGGCTGCTGCTGGTTCAGCACGTGCAGGCAATACAGCATCGGCGCTGTGCCCAGTGCGGCCAGCAGCAGACTCAGTACGATGGCCGGGCCGGCCTGGGCGGCGGTGTACTGGCCGACCAGGGCGATCACGCTGCCCCCCAGCAACAAGGTCAACGCCACCAACGCGAAGTGATCCATTCCCAGCAGCGCGTGCCGGCCACGGCGGTTGTCGCTGTCCATCGCAAGCCCTCTTGATTCCGCCCATGCGCGGTCGACAGCAGGCTGGCAGCCTGCGCCAAAGGGCGGTATCAGAATCCGTACCGTGCGCATCGCGATGTGACCACAAACACGTTCGCAGCCACGCATCCGGTCCTGCTGCGACAGGAATCCGGTTGCTAAGCAGAATTGATGCAGTCGATCACGTCAGTCGGTCCACGTAGTGTCCGCCCTGGCGGTGTTGCTGCCCGGCTCAGCTGCGCGGCGGCGGCAGATGTGGCGCGACCAGCGCCAACGTGCGCTGCAGGGCACCGCGGCCATTGCTGACCAGCGTGCATCCAGCACGGGCCATGTCCTCGCGCGCCGCTGCGTCGCCCAGCAGGTGCTGCAGCAGGTCACCTACCGCCTGCACGTCCTCGCCGATCAGCAAGGCACCGGCCTCACGCATGCGCCGTGAGATCTCGGCGAAGTTGTGCAGGTGCGGACCGGTCACAGCGGCAGTGCCCATCGCCGCCGGTTCCAGCAGATTGTGGCCACCAATCGGCTGCAGGCTGCCGCCGACGAAAGCGACCTGCGCGCAGGCATAGAACGGCATCAGCTCACCCAGGGTGTCGATGACGAATACATCCGTGCCGGCCTCCGGCCATTGCTTCGCGCGACGGGTCGTCACGTTCCAGCCCTGCTCGCGCGCCAGCGCCTCCACCTTCGGGAAGCGCTCGGGGTGCCGCGGCGCCCACAGCAACAACAGGTCGGGGTGCTGCTGGCGCAGGCGCCGATGCAGGTCGATCACCGCCTGCTCCTCACCATCGTGGGTACTGGCCGCGATCCACACCGGGCGCCCGGCGGGCACGCAGGCGTGGAACTGCTCGACGAAGCCCTGCACATCCGGCGTGGCGATATCGAACTTGAGGTTGCCCAGCGCCTGCACCTGTTCACGCGCAGCACCCAGCTGCACGAAGCGCTCGGCGTCGTCCTGCGACTGCGCGGCCACGCAGGTGACGGTGCGCAGCGCACGGCGGATCAGCGCCGCCAGCACCCGGTAACCGCGCAACGAACGCGCGGACAGGCGGGCGTTGAGGATGTAGACCGGGATGCGACGGTCGCGGCAGCCGAACAGCATGTTCGGCCACAGCTCGGTTTCCAGGATCAGTGCCAGGCTGGGCTGGAAATGGCCGAGGAAGCGGTTGACACTGCCCGGTACGTCGTACGGCAGATAGACGTGATCCAGCGCGTCTCCCCACAGCGCGCGCACGCGCTCCGAACCGGTCGGGGTGATGGTGGTGATGACCCAGCGGATGTCCGGACGCTGCTGGCGCAGGGCATTCACCAGCGGCGCGGCGGCATTGACCTCGCCCACCGAGACCGCGTGCAGCCAGACCCGCGGCTGGCCGGTCGGCTGCGGATACGAGGCATAACGCTCGTCCCAGCGCCGGAAGTATTCACGGACCCGGAAACCGCGCCAGACCAGGTGGTACACGGTGATCGGCAGCAGGATGTAGAGCACGGCCGAGTACAGGCCGCGCAGGATCCATTCGACAGGGTCTTTACGCATGCGGCAAGGATACGGGAGCCCCCCGGGAAAGACACGCAGCCGGGTTGGTAGAATGGCGCCATGTCAGATGCCACCACCGCCATCCGCCCGTCGCTGCGCGATCCCCGCAACTGGCCGATGTTCGCCGCCATGCTCGGCGCCTTCGCCATCGCCCGCCTGCCGTGGATGCTGCAGCGTGCGCTCGGCCGGGGCGTCGGCTGGATCAGCTGGCGCCTGCTCGGCAGCCGCCGTCGCGCCGCCGAGGTCAACCTGCAGCTGTGCTTCCCGGAGAAGGACGAAGCCTGGCGCCAGCGCCTGGTGCGCGACAGCTTCGACGCGCTGGGCGTGGGCGTGCTCGAGTGCATCCGCGCCTGGTGGGGCAGCATCGACCGCATCCGCCCGCAGGTGAAGATCGAAGGCCTCGAGCATCTGCGGCAGATGCAGGCCGAAGGCCGCGGCGTGCTGCTGGTGTCCGGCCACTTCATGACCCTGGAGATGTGCGGCCGCCTGCTGTGCGACTACGTCGATCTTTCAGGCATGTACCGCAAGCACAAGAACCCGGTGTACGAATGGGCGGTGAAGTTCGGCCGCCTGCGTTATGCCAAGGCGATGTTCGCCAACGAGGACATCCGCGCGACCGTGCGCCACCTGAAGAAGGGCGGCTTCCTCTGGTATGCGCCGGATCAGGACATGCGTGGCAAGGACACCGTGTTCGTGCCGTTCTTCGGCCATACCGCATCCACCATTACCGCCACCCACCAGCTGGCGCGGATGACCGGCTGCGCGGTGATTCCGTACTTCCACCGCCGCGAGGGCGGGAAGTACTTCCTGAAGATCGGCGCACCGCTGGAGAATTTCCCCAGCGAGGATGTGGAAGCCGATACCACGCGGGTCAACCAGGCCATCGAAGAAATGGTGCGCGAAGCCCCGGACCAGTACCTGTGGATCCATCGGCGGTTCAAGCGCCAGCCCGGCGGCCGGAGCGATTTCTACAAGTAGCGGTGGGAGGGATGGCTTCATCCACGCATGGCGTGGATCTACCGCCTTGTGCGGCTTCATCCGCGTATGGCGTGGATTCAATGACGTGGGGCATTCTGAAGTAGATCCACGCCATGCGTGGATGCTCTTCGATTCTGTGCCGGGATTCACAACGGCCAGCGGCACCAGGCGTACGGGTACTCCCCCATCACGCACGCCAAGCCCGCACGGACCGGATTGGCCAGGATGTACATCGCCTTCTCGTGAAGGGATTCATCGCTGCGTACGGCGTGATCGTGGTAACCGTGCTGCCACAGCGACCCTCGCCGCTCCAATCGCCGATTCAGCAGCCGGCTGCTGCGTGATTTGAGCAGGGCCATGCACTCAGCCAGGGTTCCCCCGCGCAATTCCATCAACCAGTGCAGATGGTCGGGCATCACCACCCAGGTGAAGCTGTGGCTCACGCCCTTGCGCTCTACGAAGCGCAGTGCTTCAACCAGAATCGCTACGTTGGAAGCATCGGCAAAGAAGGGTTCACGATCGAGGGTTACCGTAGTCAGTGAATAGACGTTACCGGTGCAGGAGTAACGACCGTAGCGGAGTCTTGGGCTGGCCATGGCCTCAGCGTGCGATACACACGGAGGCACGGCTAGTGGAGGTTGGCGCGTGTTTGCGTCGGTAAAGCCCCATCCACGCATGGCGTGGATCTACTACGGCGACGTTCGTTCGGTGACCGCCCCATGCACGCCATGGCGTGGATCCACCATGGGACGTTTGTTCGGTACGTGGAGTAGAGCCACGCCATGCGTGGATGGACGATCACACCACCGTCGGCGTGTCATCCGTTTCGCGGGCCAACAGGCTGCCGGCGAACAACGCGGCCAACAGCACGGTCAGGCCACCCCAGAACGCGGAATAGAACGCCAGGTGCGTGTTAAGCGGGAACACGGTGACCGCCAGCGCCAGCATCGCCGGGCGCGCACGCTCACGGGCGGCGGCCGGTGCATATCGCCAGGCCCGCCAGGCCTGGGCCACCGCAGCCAACCACAGCAGAAGGCCGATCACACCGGTTTCCGCCAGGATCTCCAGCACGATCTGATGGGCATGCAACGCCGGGGCATCGCCCCACACCGCCGGTTCGTCGCCAGACACGCAGGCCGGATAGGCATCGCGGAAACCGCGCGCGCCGACCCCGTTGATCGGGTGCTCTTCAATCATGCAGGCCGCGGCGTCCCAGATCCGCGCGCGCCCCGACAACGCCTCGTCGACACCGCGTTCGCTCCCCTCCCAGGCCATCGCCGTACGTGCGAAGCGCTCACGCAGCTGCGGCACGCTGGCGGTCAGCACACCCGCTCCGAGGACAGCGACCAGCCCCAGCAGCACCAACCGCTTCCAGCCGAACTGGCGCACGCCGCTGTAGGCCAGCACCAGCGCAAAGGTGATCCACGATGCGCGTGAGCCGGCCAGCAGCAGCACACAACCCAGCGCCGCCGCGGCCAAGACCCATCCCGGATTGCCGAAGCGGCGCGCCAGCGGCAGCAACAGGAACGGTGAAAGGCTGGCCAGGACCTGGCCGAACTTCAGGTTGCACGGCCCCAGCGCGCCACTGAGGCGATCGACCCATGCCGCCTCGCCGGCCGGGCACAACGCGTGACCACTTACTGCAAACTTCAGCTGCTCAAGTGACCAGAACCACGGACTGGTACCCACGACCGCCTGCACCAGTGCATCCAGCGTCCACGCAGCGGTAATCAATGCGAGGCCACCGAAGGTCAGCCGCCGGCGTTCCGGCGTGGCCACCGCGATCGCCACCAGCCACATGAAGGGCAGGTAGCGCAGGCCGGCGGCCGCCTTGGTCCACGACGCCGCCGGATCGATCGCATCGAAGGCGGAGAACGCCTGCGGCAGCCAGTAACCGAGGAACAGGATCGAGGTCAGCGCCCACGCGGCGGGTGTCAGCAGGTGCGGGCGGCGCTGCAGGCGGCGCATGATCATGCGCACCGCGGCATACAGCGCGCCAAGACCCAGCACGGTTTCGGCGATGCCCGGCAACGGCCACAGCGCCACGTACGCCAGCACCCACCAGGGCGCCCAGCGCCCGGCGCGGTCCTCGCGCACGAGGGTTGCGGGGTCAGCCGGCGAGGTCGGCATAGAGGCGGAGGGTGTCGCGCTGCATGGCCTGCAGGGTAAACGGGATGCGGGTCGGCAAGGACGGCGGCTGCGCCAGCAGGGCCAGCGCACGTTCACCCAGCGCCCGTGCATCGCCCAGCGGCACGGCGCCGGCCGGCTGCAGCTGCTGCAGCAGTTCGCCGACGCCGCCATGGTCCCAGCCCAGTACCGGGCGACCGACCGACAACGCTTCTACCACGGTGCGGCCGAACGCTTCGGGCTTGTCCGACAGCTGCAGGACCAGATCGCTGGCCGCATAGGCCTGGGCGATGCGCGCGGTCGGCGTGCTGATCTGCACGGCGTCGGTCACGCCCAAAGCAGCCGCCTGCCGGCGCAGGTCGGCCACGTAGACTTCACGGCCGGGTTCATCGGTGCCCAGCATCCACAGCTGTGCAGGCACACCGGCCGCGCGCACATCCGCCAGCAACTGCAGCGCATGAGCATGCCCCTTCAGCCGGGTACCCCGCCCCGGCAGCAGCAGCAGCGGGCCCTCAACCTGCGCCAGCCACGGGTAATCGGCTGCCAGCGCCAGTCGTGGCCGACGGTCGGCGCGGGCCACGCGGGGAAACTGTGCGACATCGACGCCGCGCGGAATCACCTGCAGCCTCGCTTCGGGAACCGACGGGTAGTGCCGCTGCACGTAGTCGCGCACGGTGTTGGACACGCAGATCACGCGTTCACCGCTGGTCATCACCGCGCTGTAGCGGCTGGGCGAGTTCAACCCGTGCACGGTGGTCACCCAATGCGGGCGCTGTGCGGCAGGCATCGCGCGGATCGCGTACAGGCCCAGCCAGGCCGGCAGCCGCGAACGGGCATGCACGATGTCGGCGCCAACTTCAGCGAACAGGCGGCGCAGGGTCGGCAGGTGGCGCAGGGTCAGCAGCGATTTGCGGCCGATATCAAGGGTGAGGTGCTCGGCACCGCTATCGAGCAGCGGCTGCACCAGGCGGCCACCGGCGGAGACCACCAGCGCACGATGGCCGGCAGCGACCAGGGCCGCAGCAATTTCCAGGGTCGAGCGCTCGACACCGCCGGAGTGCAGCGCCGGCAGCAACTGCACCACGGTCAATCGGCGCATCGAAGGGGCGGCCGCTTAGTCGGCCAGCACGAACACGGAACCGCAGTACGGGCACTGCGCTTCGCCGTTGGGCTCGTCTTCGATCGGCAGGTACACGCGCGGATGCGAGTTCCACAGCGCCATTTCCGGGGTCGGGCAGCTCAGCGGCAGATCGCTGCGGTGCACGGTGTAGCGCTTCTCGGCGTTGGCGGGCGCAGTGGCGGTATGGCTCATGGCGGATGTCGATGAACGGGTTGCGAGGCCTGTGATTCTAGCATCTGGGCCGCCCCGACATTGCGCCGCAACGGGTCTTTGCGCGTACCGGGCCGATTCCCTGCGGCCTTGCATGCCACCTCGGGACGGGGTGCCGGCGGAAATTCCCGATCGATCCTGCAGGTTCACGCCGAAAATCCACCGGCAACGATATTTCCCGCATTTGGATCGAACTAAATGGCACTTGTCAGGTTGCCACGGCTGTTGCAGGATCGGGCCAGGTCGTAAACCGGCCCACTCCAATCCGACCCGATCGCATGGCCCGCCCCCACCGGACCGGTATCGCTTCTTCCACTGCCATCCCGGCGGGCGGAGCGATGCTGTCCGTGGTGTCCGCCGATGCGGGTTCTGCCCGCCGCCTGCCCTTCCGGGAGACCCTTGCATGACCCTGTCCGATCCACGCCGCGCCCTGCTTCCGCTCGCCCTGGCCCTGGCCTGTGCGACTACCGCGATGCCGGTGCTGGCACAGGGACTGCAGACCTCGTTCGAACCGGGCCAGCCGGCTCCGGCACCGGCCGCAGGCGCACTGCAGGTCACGATCGGCAACGGCCCTGCGGCGCCTTACGCCGCCAAGCGCAATGCGGGCTACAGCGGCCTGCATGCACTGCGCTACAGCAGCGAAGGCGGCAGCGCGCGACGCGAGCTGTTCAAGGCGGACATGACCATCGAGGCCGATACCACCCTGTCGTGGCTGGTGCTGCCGGAGATCGTCGGCAAGGACACCGTGGCCTCGACCTATGTGTCACTGGACCTGCTGCTGGACGATGGCAGCCGCGTTTCGGCCAGCGCTGCACGCGACCAGCATGGCGTGGCCATCGGTGCGCGCGCGCAGGGCGATTCGAAGACGCTGTATCCGCAGCAGTGGGCGCGCAAGGCGGTGCGGCTGGGCGACGTGCCCGCGCTGAAGGGCCGCCGCGTGGTGGCGATCGAACTGGACGTGGCCAGTGCCGACGGTGCACCGGTCTCGGGCTGGATCGATGACGTGCGCCTGGACACAGTGCCACGTCAGCAGCCAGCGCGCGTCTCCGACTGGGTGCTGACCACCCGTGGCACCCAGGCCAACGGCACCTTCTCGCGCGGTAACAATTTCCCGGCCACCGCGGTACCGCACGGATTCAACTTCTGGACCCCGGTGACCGATGCTGGCGCACTGAACTGGCTGTACCGCTGGAACGAACAGAACGACGCACAGAACCGTCCGCAGCTGCAGGCGCTTGCGCTGAGCCATCAGCCCAGCCCGTGGATGGGCGACCGGCAGACCTTCCAGGTAATGCCCTCGGCCAGTCGTGGTGTGCCGGAGGCCGACCGCCGCAAGCGCGCGCTGTCGTTCGAGCGCAGCCATGAAAGCGCGCGCCCGTATCGCTACGACGTTCGCTTCGACAACGGCATCGCGACCGCCATCGCGCCGACCGATCATGCCGCGCTGTTCCGCTTTGATTTCCCCGAGGGCGGCGACGCCAACCTGCTGTTCGACAATGTCGATGCACGCGGTGGCCTGACCCTGGACGCTGCCACGCAGACACTGTCCGGCTACACCGATACGCGCAGCGGGCTGTCCAATGGCGCCAGCCGCATGTACGTGGCAGCCAGCTTCGACAGGCCGTGGCACAGCAGCGGGCGCATCGGCACCGGCCGACCGACCGGCTACATCAAGTTCGATGCCGGCAGCGACCGGCGGGTGACCATGCGCATCGCCACCTCGCTGATCTCGGTGGAACAGGCACGGCACAACCTGGCCCTGGAAATCGCCGCAGCCGATACGCTGGAAAGCGTGGCCGGCCGTGCGCAGGATGCATGGGACGCGCGCCTGGGCCGCTTCGACATCGGCGATGCCAGCGACGACCAGAAGACCACGCTGTATTCCAGCCTGTACCGGCTGTTCCTGTACCCCAATTCCGGCCACGAGAACGTGGGCAGCGCCGTCGCACCGGAGTGGCGCTACGCCAACCAGGCCAGCGCCAGCGCCAGCGATGACAACACCGAGGGCAGCGCGACCCGCAGCTATGCCGCCGTGCGCGACGGCAAGGTATTCGTCAACAACGGCTTCTGGGACACCTTCCGCACCACCTGGCCGGCCTATGCGCTGTTCACGCCCGACGATGCCGGGCAGCTGGTGCAGGGCTTCATCGAGCAGTACCGCGCCGGCGGCTGGATCGCACGCTGGTCGTCGCCGGGCTACGCCGATCTGATGGTCGGCACCAGCTCCGATGTGGCCTTCGCCGATGCATGGCTGAAGGGCGTCGGCGGTTTCGATCCGGCCGAGGCCTATGCCGCCGCGCTGAAGAACGCGACCGTGGTGCCGCCGGACCGCCATGTCGGCCGCAAGGGCATGAACCGTTCGACCTTCCGCGGCTATGCCAGTGCCGACGTGCACGAAGGCATGTCGTGGACGATGGAAGGCGCACTCAATGACTTTGGCATCGCCAACATGGCCGATGCCCTGGCCAAGCGCGCGACCGCGCCCGCCGCACGCGAGCGCTACAGCACCGAGGCCGACTACTTCCGCCATCGCGCCGCCAGTTACGCGACGATGTTCGATCCGGCGGCAGGCTTCTTCCAGGGCCGCAAGGCCGATGGTCGCTGGCGCGTGGACGCAAAGGCCTACGATCCGCGCGTGTGGGGCCACGACTACACCGAATCCAATGGCTGGACCTTCGCCTTCACCGCCGCCCATGACGGCGAAGGCCTGGCCGCGTTGTATGGCGGCCGCGAAAAGCTGGCGGCGAAGCTGGATACCTTCTTCGCCACACCTGAAACCGCGGACCCGGCACTGGCCGGCTCCTACGGCGGCACCATCCACGAGATGACCGAAGCCCGCGACGTGCGCATGGGCATGTATGCGCACAGCAACCAGCCGGCGCACCACATCCCGTGGATGTACCTGTACGCCGGGCAGCCGTGGAAGACCCAGCAGCACGTGCGCGAGATCCTGTCGCGGTTGTACGTCGGCAGCGAGATCGGCCAGGGCTACCCGGGCGATGAGGACAACGGTGAAACCTCGGCATGGTACGTACTGGCCTCGCTGGGCCTGTACCCGCTGCGCATGGGCGCCCCGGAGTACGTGATCGGCTCGCCGGCATTCGAGCATGCACGGGTGGAGCTGCAGGGTGGCGCGGTGCTGACCGTGAACGCGGCCAACAACTCGCGTGAGAACGTCTACGTGCAGTCGCTGAAGATCAACGGTACGCCGTGGACGAAGACCTGGGTGCCGCACGACCTGATCGCCAAGGGCGCGACCCTCGACTTCGTGATGGGACCCCGCCCCTCGCGCTGGGGCAGCGGCGTGGACGATGTGCCGCGCTCGTTGACCGCGCGCGGCCAGCACCCGCAGCTGCTGCACGACCTGCTCGGCAGCGGCGCGAAGGCGACGCTGGCCGATGGCCGTGCCCTGCCCGCGCTGGTCGATGACGATGCCGGCACCACGGTGGGTCTGGGCGCCGGTGCAACCATCGCGCTGACCGGCCTGGCCGAGGGCACCCCGACGATGTACACGCTGACCAGCGGTGACGGCCGCATCCAGGGCGGTGAGTGGACGCTGGAGGCGCGCAACGGCGGCGGCAGCTGGGCCGTGCTCGACCAGCGCAGCGGCGAAGACTTCGAATCCGCCCGCCAGACCCGTCCGTTCCGCATCGCCAAACCCGGTCGTTACAGCGAGTACCGCCTGCGCCTGGCGGCACCGGCACGGCTGCCGCTGGCGGAGATCGAACTGCTGGCGGCCGGCACCGTACAATGAGCTGCATGCGCTTCCGTCTACTGCCTCTGGCCCTTGTTGCCCTGTCCTTCTCAAGCTTCGGCCAGACCCAGGCGTTCGATACGCAGCTGACCCGCGACGGCGTGACGCTGAACTACCAGGACGCCCGTGGCGCCCTGGCCGCACCGCAGCGCAAGCGGGTGATCGATACGTTCTTCTTCGCGTACCTGCGCGAACGTGCGGACTTCCATCCCGCTGCGCCGTCAATGGTGCGCATCGTGATCGATCCGGCCTACACCGGCATCGCCTTCGTCGGCGACAAGGACCAGGCAGCGACGATCACCATCAATCCGGGTTGGCTGGCGCAGCATCCGAACGACATCGACCTGGTCACCCACGAGGCGATGCACATCGTGCAGGGGTATCCCGGCTACGGCGATGCACGGGTACCGGGCTGGCTGGTGGAAGGCATCGCCGACTACGCGCGCGACCGCTACGGCATGGACAACGCCGCCGCTGGCTGGGCATTGCCGGTGAAGGTCGAGAAGGGGCAGAACGTCGACAGCGGCTACCGGGTGACCGGTGCGTTCCTGAAGTGGGCGGAGGCGGAACATCCCGGCCTGGTGCTGGCACTGGACAAGGCCCTGCGCGACGGCCGCTATGCACCGGCGCTGTGGCAGAAGCACACCGGCAAGGCACTGCCGGCGCTGTGGGCGCAGTACGCCAAGCCGCGTTCGGATGCACCGGCGCCGGCACGGCGCGGCAAGCGCTGACCGCAGGTAGCACCGTGGCTTGCCCGGCGAAACGCCTGTTTCGCCGCGCTGCGCGCCCGCCTGGCATGGCCCGGCATGACCTGCCCAACGGGATCTCATTACGATCTCACGCGGAGTAATCCGACAAGTCGGATAGGCGCCTGTTCACAACAGCACGCGGCAGCAACCGACATCGTGACTGAGCGAGGGTCGCTAACCTTGCTTGCATGAAAATCAGAACCAAGGTCGGTAGGCGCAAAGCGGTCGTTGTGCTGGTGACAGGAGCAGCCATTGCACTGATCACGACCGTGATCTGGACGAGAAGCAACACGCCGAGCGTTCTCGCTGTTGCCCCCCCAAGAGCAGCAGACCGTACGGGTTCGTATCAACGGAAAAGATGCTGCGATCGAGACGACGCAGGCCGCAAGCGTTGCCACCGCCGGGACTCAGTTGATTGCAATTCGCCGAACGTTGTCGCCCCAGCAGGCCCTTCTGCTGGCGCAGGACATAGCGCGTTGCACAAACGCCGCAAGCTTGGCGGAAACAGACATTCCGACGGGACTGACTCCCGACCAGCAGCGTGAGTTCCGGGAAAACGTTCTGGGTGACTCAGACTGCTCCGCTCTTGAATCAGAACACTCCATCTATGACCTCGCCTACTACGCGGCGTCAGACGGCGACTCCACTGCGAAATTGATGTTCTCGGGACTGGCGTCTCATCAGTTCGACGATGAGCACTCCATGTTCGATGAAGAGCTCGTCAAGCGATTCAAGGAAGCGACAGTGAGATTCCTCAACGAAGCCGCGGACTCGGGTGACAGCAATGCCCTGATGCTTCTTGCGGCCACCTTTGAGGATGGCCTGCATGTGCCTCGCGATGCAGCACGCGCACACGCCTATGCGCGCGCATTCAGCCAGGCCAGTGGCGGCAAGGGGCTTCGCTATGCCGAGCGGCTCTGGAGCCAACTCTCACCGGACCAGCAACGGGAATCGAACCGATGGCATATCGAGATATCGAATCGAAGAAAAGGAGAAATGAAATGAAAGGAAAGTCGAAACGCAATCGCTGGCTGATGATCGTGGTCGCGTGCCTGGGAGGCGCAGCAATCGCAGCGTCGGTTGGGAAATTCTACTGCGGCAAGGCCTGCAATGTAGCCGGGGATATGGTGGCGGAGGAAGGGTGACCATCGGAGATATTTCGGTAGCTCAATAGCTACCACTGCGGCACATCTTGGTTGCCACGTTCGCTCAGTAGCGCCAGGCCACACCCGGCGAAATGCCTGATTCGCCACGCTGCGCGCTCGCCGGGCATGGCCCGGCGCTACCACATCGCTGCCTCAGCGCGACCGCACGAAGCCGGCGTAGAGCGCGAACAGCTGCTGAAAGTACCGCCGCGTCACTCGATTGCGCATGACACCCTCGCCCATGAAAAGTTGGTCGGGCCCAGGGTGGGAAGGCCGGTCCGGTCCCTTCCCACGGCCGGGCCGCGTGGGCGTATTGGGCCGCAACGGCGTTGCAGGGACATGACCGGGCGGCGTAGCGCGTGTGGCACAGGCCGGCGGGCGGTAGAGCCGGCCGCTGGCCGGCTGCGGTGGTGGTGGACATGATTGCGGTTGCTGGCCAGCGGCCGGCACTACCCGTTTCCGCTTTGCGGAAACAGAAACGCGCCCCGGGGGGCGCGCTTCTGCAGCTGACGCTGGAAAGAAGGCTTACGCCTTCTTTTCCGCTTCCAGCTGCTTGCGGATCTGCGCATCCACCGCCGCAATGGCGGTCATGTTCAGGATCCTGCGCGAGGTCGCGCTGGTGGTCAGGATATGCACCGGCTTGTTCACGCCCATCAGGATCGGGCCGATCGCCACGCCGTCGGTGAACACACGCACCAGGTTGTAGGCGATGTTGGCCGCTTCCAGGTTCGGCAGCACGAACAAGTTGGCGCGACCCTGCAGGGTCGAGCCCGGCAGCAGCTTCTGGCGCAGCGCTTCGTCCCATGCGGTGTCACCCTGCATTTCGCCGTCCACGTTCAGACGCGGGTTGCGCTTGAGCAGCAGCTCGCGCACCTGGCGCATCTTCAGCGCGTCCTTCGAATCGTGGCTGCCGAAGTTGGAGTGCGACAGCAGCGCCACCTTCGGCTCGATGCCGAACAGCTTCATGCGGTAGGCCGCCTGCAGGGTCGCTTCGCACAGCTGCTCGGCGGTCGGGTCTTCCTGCACGTGGGTATCGACGAAGAAGAACACGCCCTGCTGGTTGATCACGCCGGTCATCGCCGAGGTCGAGGTGACCTTCGGCTCCAGCGGCAGCACGCTGCGCACGTAGCCCAGCTTCTTGTGGAAACGGCCGACGATGCCGGTCAGCATCGCATCGGCTTCGCCACGGGCCACCATCACTGCAGCGATCAGGGTCGGGCGCGAACGCATCAGGTTCTTCGCCGCGGCCACGGTCACGCCACGACGGCCGGTCAGGCCGTGGTAGTACTGCCAGTACTCGTTGAAGCGCGGGTCGTCGTTGATGTTGGTGACTTCAACGTTCTCGCCGATCTTCAGGCGCAGGCCGAGGCGCTCGATGCGCGACTCGATCACTTCCGGGCGGCCGATCAGGATCGGGTGCGCCAGGCCGTCATCGACCACGTTCTGCACCGCCTGCAGCACCACTTCCTCTTCGCCCTCGGCATACACAACGCGCTGCTTGTCGCTGCGCGCGCGGTCGTAGACCGGCTTCATCATCAGGCTGGTGCGGTAGACGAACTGGGCCAGCTTGTCGCGGTAAGCGCCCATGTCGTCGATCGGGCGCGAGGCCACGCCCGAGTCCATCGCGGCCTGGGCCACGGCGGCCGACAGCTCCACCAGCAGGCGGCGGTCGAACGGGCGCGGGATCAGGTATTCACGACCGAAGCTCGGGGTCTCGCCGCCATAGGCCGAACCCATGTCGGTGGCCGCACGACGCGCCAGCGCCGCGATGGCGCGCACGCAGGCGATCTTCATTTCCTCGTTGATCGCGGTGGCACCCACGTCCAGCGCACCGCGGAACAGGTACGGGAAGCACAGCACGTTGTTGACCTGGTTCGGGTAGTCCGAACGGCCGGTGCCGATGATCGCGTCCGGACGCGCGGCGCGCGCCACCTCCGGCATGATTTCCGGGGTCGGGTTGGCCAGCGCGAAGATCACCGGGTCCGGCGCCATGGTCTTGACCATGTCGGCGGTCAGGATGCCCGGTGCCGACAGGCCCAGGAAGATGTCCGCGCCGTCGACGATCTCGGCCAGGGTGCGCTTGTCGGTGTCGCGCGCATAGCGCTGCTTTTCCGGATCCAGGTCGGTACGACCGGTGTGGATCACGCCCTCGCGGTCGAAGGCCAGGATGTTTTCCGGCTTCAGGCCCAGCTGCACCAGCATGTTCACGCAGGAAATGCCGGCTGCGCCCATGCCCGTGGTCGCCAGCTTCACGTCTTCGATCTTCTTGCCGGTGATCGCCATGGCGTTGAGCACGGCCGCACCGACGATGATCGCCGTGCCGTGCTGATCGTCATGGAACACCGGAATCTTCATGCGCTCGCGCAGCTTGCGCTCGACCACGAAGCACTCCGGCGCCTTGATGTCTTCCAGGTTGATGCCGCCGAAGGTCGGCTCCAGCGAGGCGATGATGTCGACCAGCTTGTCCGGGTCGGTTTCATCCACTTCGATGTCGAACACATCGATGCCGGCGAACTTCTGGAACAGCACGCCCTTGCCTTCCATCACCGGCTTGCCGGCCAGCGCGCCGATGTTGCCCAGGCCCAGCACCGCGGTGCCGTTGGAGATCACCGCCACCAGGTTGCCGCGGGCGGTCAGCTCGCTGGCCTGCTGCGGGTCGGCCTTGATCGCTTCACAGGCGTACGCCACGCCCGGCGAATACGCCAGCGACAGGTCGCGCTGGGTCAGCATGGGCTTGGTAGCGGAAACCTTGATCTTTCCCGGCGGGGACATCCGGTGGTAATCGAGGGCGGCCTGTTTGAAATCTTCGTTGGACATCGATGTGGGTTACATGAATGGGCAGAAGGGACAGGGGATGATACCCCCGTTGGAGCGTCTGGACCTGTCGCTATCCTGTCGCAGGCATGCTGCGACTGCACAATTCCGTGCCGTATGCGACGGTACCGGGATGCCAGCATCGGCGCCCCCGATGACAGCCATGGGACGCCCTGAAACGCCGCGGGGCCGTACCACTGTCGTGATCGGCCCCGCGGTACCACACACCTGGGTCAGCCCTTGGCCGGCAGCGCCTCGGGCAGTGCGTCCACCGGCGGCGGCAGCTCGCTTTCGCGACCATCCAGCGCCAGCTGCAGGCGGTTGCGGTCCAGCGCGCCTTCCCAGCGCGAAACCACCACGGTGGCCACCGCATTGCCGATGAAGTTGGTCAGCGAGCGGCATTCGCTCATGAAACGGTCCACGCCCAGGATCAGCGCCATGCCGGCCACCGGTACCTCCGGCACCACGGCAAGGGTGGCGGCCAGGGTGATGAAGCCGGCACCGGTGACGCCGGCCGCACCCTTGGAGCTGAGCATGGCAACCAGCAGCAGGGCGATCTGGTGGCCCAGGGTCAGTTCGGTGTTGGTGGCCTGGGCAATGAACAGTGCCGCCAGGGTCATGTAGATGTTGGTGCCGTCCAGGTTGAACGAGTAGCCGGTCGGGACCACCAGGCCCACCACCGACTTGCTGCAACCGGCGCGTTCCATCTTCTCCATCAGCGACGGCAGCGCCGACTCCGACGAGGAAGTGCCCAGCACCAGCAGCAGTTCGGCCTTCAGGTAGCGCGCCAGCTTGAACACCGAGAAGCCGCACAGGCGGCAGACCAGGCCCAGGTTGACCGCCACGAACAGGAAGGCGGTGAGGTAGAACGAACCCACCAGCCAGGCCAGGTTGATCAGCGAGCCAACACCGTACTTGCCGATGGTGAAGGCGATTGCGCCGAAGGCACCGATCGGCGCGGCCTTCATCAGGATGTGGACCAGCTTGAACACCGGGGCGACCAGCGCCTCCAGGAAGTTCACGATCGGCTTGCCCTTCTCGCCCACCGATGCCAGCGCGATGCCGAACAGCACGGCCACGAACAGCACCTGCAGGATGTTGCCATCGACGAACGCGCTGAGCAGCGTCTTCGGGATGATGTCCATCAGGAAGCCGACCAGGGTCAGGTCATGCGACTTCTCGACGTAGCTGTGCACCGCGGTCTGGTCCAGCTCGGCCGGATTGATGTTCATGCCGGCGCCGGGCTGCACCACGTGCGCCACGATCATGCCGACGATCAGCGCCAGCGTGGAGAAGAACAGGAAGTACGCCATCGCCTTGGCGAATACGCGGCCCACCGTGCGCAGGTGGGTCATGCCGGCGATGCCGGTGACGATGGTCAGGAAGATCACCGGTGCGATGATCATCTTCACCAGGTTGATGAAGGCATCGCCGAGCGGCTTCATCTTCTCGCCGATCAACGGTTCGTAGTGGCCGAGGATGGCGCCCAGGACGATCGCCACGATCACCTGGAAGTACAGCTGGCGATAGATCGGCAACGGCTTTGCAGGCACCGGTGCTGCGGTCGGGATGTGCATGGCGGACTCCGGAAGGGGCGTTTTCAGGCACGTACGGCCCCGGGACTGCACGGGAACCGTTACCGTGGAAACTGACCGCAGGCCCTGTGCAGCACGCGCAGGGGGTGCGACCAATGGACGCCTTTGTACGCGCCGGGCACGCTGGCGCAGATAACCTATTGGTACTAGCCCCCCGGTTCAGGTGGCCGCGATGCCTACACTGGCGCCGCACCGCCCGATCACGGGGAGGCCGGTGGCCCGAGCTGAACGGCCGGGCGCGTCATTGCGAAAGTTCCGGCCCTTGCGGCCGTTGTTGTCCTGTCCACACGCAATCTGAGAGAGCCGCACCCAACATGCGCCCGATTCCCACCTTGCTGGCCCTGTCGCTGGCCGCGCTTCCCGCCTTCGCTTCGGCTGCCGATTTCGACAACTGGCCGACCAAGTACGCCTTCGGCGACGGCACCGAGCTGGCCGCTACCGCCAACATCGCCTACGACTACAACGATTTCTCCTCGGGCAGTGGCCTTGAGGACGACGACGCCGTGCGCCGCAAGGAGTTCGGTGCGACGCTGAAGAAGAAGGGCGTCTACGACGCGATGGTCTATTACGACTTCCAGTCCGATACCTGGCTGGACGTGTTCGTGCGCTTCGAAAGCAAGGCCTTCTTCGGCCGCGACATCGGCCGCTTCCGCTTCGGCTACATGAAGACCCCGGTCGGCCTGGACGCGAACACGTCCTCGCGCGCCGGCAGCTTCCTGGAAACCGCGCTGCCGGTGCAGGCCTTCTACGCTGGCCGCCGCACGGGTGTGGAATGGGTGCTTGAGCGCCCGCAGTACCTGCTGCAGGCCGGCGCCTATGGCGGCAAGGACCTGCAGGGTGACAACCCCGGCACCACCCAGGCCGTGCGTGCGGTGTGGACCCCGGTGAAGGCGCCGGGTGACGTGATCCACCTGGGCCTGGCCTACTCGCAGGAAAATCCGCGCGGCTACAGCGATGGCCGCGACGTGCACCACGAGGCCAGCGCGCGCCTGCGCGCACGTCCGGAAGCCGGACTGACCGACATCCGCTATGTCGATTCCGGCGCGCTGGTCACCGCTGACCAGATCCGCCGCACCGGCCTGGAAGGCATCTGGATCCGCGGCCCGTTCTCGCTGCAGGCCGAAGCCCTGCGCGCAACGGTCACCCGCCATGACGGCAAGCCCGACTACACCGGCAGCGGCCAGTACGCGATGGCGAGCTGGGTGTTGACCGGCGAATCGCGCCCGTACAACGCAGGTGCCGTGGCCAACATCAAGCCGGCGCACGACTACGGCGCGGTGGAACTGGTGGCCCGTTACAGCCGCATGGACCTCGACGATGGCAGCATCCTCGGCGGCCGCCAGCACGACCTGACCCTGGGTGCGAACTGGTACCTGACCAGCCACTTCAAGTTCCAGGCCAACTACGTCAAGGTCGACGCCAGCCGTCGCGGTGTGCACAGCACGCCGGAGATCTTCGAACTGCGCGCGCAGATGCACTTCTGACCCCTTCCACGTCAGATCCCGGCGGGCGTGCACGCCACGCCCGCCGGCCCTGCGTAGACTGCCGCCATGTACTGGCTCAGCCGCCACCGGATGCTGTTGCTGACCATCCTGGTGATGGTCGGTGGCACCGTGCTGTGTGCGGTGGCCGCCGGCCACTACGCCTGGCGGCGCGCCCTGGGCGAGGAAAGCAGCCAGGTACAACGCCAGTTGCAGTTGTATGGCCAGGGCCTGCAGCAGCGCATCGACCGCTTCGGCACCTTGCCGCAGGTACTGGCACTGGATCCGGATCTGCTGCACGCGCTGCGCGTACCGCCCTCGCCCACCGAACGGCAGCGGCTGAACCTCAAGCTGCAACGCGCCAATGAAGTCACCCGTGCCTCAACCCTGACCCTGGTCGGCCACGATGGCGTGGCGGTGGCGGCGAGCAACTGGGACCAGCCGACCACCAACGTCGGTGAGAACTACAGCTATCGTCCCTATTACCGCCAGGCGCTGGCCCAGGGCCGCGGCCGCTTCTACGGCATCGGCATGACCACCGGCGTGCCCGGCTACTACCTGTCGCAGGCCATCGAGGAAGACGGCAAGCGGCTCGGCGTGGTGGTGATCAAGGTCGAGCTGTCGGCACTGGAGCAGGAGTGGCTGAGCAGCCCTGACGTGGTGCTGGCCAGCGACGACCACGACGTGGTGTTCCTGGCCAACCGTGACAGCTGGCGCTACCGCCTGCTGCGCCCACTGGGCGCCGATGAGCGCCGCGAGATGCTGGACGCCCGCCAGTACGCCGATCGCACCCTGCAGCCACTGCGCGCACGTACCGAGGATGTACTGGCCGATAGCGGCCGCATGGTGCGCCTGCTGGATCCGGCATTGCCGCAGCCGATGCTGTGGCAGAGCCTTGCGCTGCCGGCCGAAGACTGGAACCTGCACCTGCTGCACGACGCCAGTGCCGCCACCGCCGCCGGCCGTGCGGCCGCGCTTACCGGAGGTGCTGCGTGGCTGGCGCTGGGCTTCCTGGTGCTGTTCGTGCAGCAGCGCCGGCGCCTGGCCAAGCATCGCCTGCGCAGCCGCCGCGAGCTGGAAACCCTGCTCAAGCAGCATGCACAGGAACTGCGCACCGCACAGGATGGCCTGCTGCAGGCCGCCACCGATGCCGACAGCGGCCTAAGCCGCAGCCTTGAACACCTGCCGCAGGGCGTGGTGGTGATCGACCGGGACCTGCGTCTGGTCGCATGGAATTCGCGCTACCTGGAACTGTTCCGTTTCCCGCTGGACCTGGTGCGCGTGGGGCGGCCCATCGAGGAACTGTTCCGCTTCAACGCACGCCGTGGCCTGCTCGGTCCCGGCCCGGTCGACGAGGCCATCGAGCGTCGCCTCAACCACCTGCGCAGCGGCCGTCCGCACATGCGCGAAAGTGAGAAGGACGACGGTACGGTGCTGGAAATCCGCGGCAACCCGCTGCCCGACGGCGGTTTCGTCACCAGCTACGCCGACATCACCAGCTACAAGAATGCTGCACGCGAACTGCGCTCGCTGGCCGATGCACTGGAACACCGCATCGCCGAACGTACCCACGACCTGGACGAAGCACGCCGCGAGGCCGAACAGGCCAACCGCTACAAGACCCGCTTCGTCGCCTCGGCCGTGCACGACCTGCTGCAACCACTCAACGCAGCACGCATGTTCGTCTCGGTGCTGCGCGGCAAGCTGAGCGACCCGGCGCAGCAGCAGACCAGCGATCACATCGACGCTGCATTGGCCGCGCAGGATGCGATCCTCAACAGCCTGCTGGATATCGCGCGGCTGGAATCGGGCAGCCTGCCGACCCGTGTGCAGGCGTTCCGGCTCGGGCCGCTGCTGCAGACACTGGCGCGCGAATTCGGCATCGCCGCGCAGTCACGTGGCCTGGTGGTGGACTGGGTCGATACCGATGCGGTGGTGGTCAGCGATGAAGCGCTGCTGCGCCGCATCCTGCAGAATTTCCTGTCCAACGCGCTGCGCTACAGCGAGCGCGGTCGCGTGCTTCTGGGCTGCCGTCGCCGCGAAGGCCTGCTGTGGATCGAAGTGCACGACCAGGGCCCCGGCATCCCCGATGCGTTGCAGGGCGAGATCTTCGAGGAATTCCGCCGCCTGCACGACGGCCAGCAGCGCGGTGCCGGCCTTGGCCTGGCCATCGTCGACCGCATCGGCCGCCTGCTCGGACATCCGATCCGGCTGCGCTCGCAGCTGGGCCAGGGCAGCGTGTTCGCCGTGGGCGTGCCGTTCGGCGACGCCAGCGCGATACCCGCCACCGCGCCCGCGCCGGTGCTCGCGCAGGAACCGGCGGCGGACAACCCGCTGCGAGGGCGCCGGGTGTGGGTGATCGATGACGATCCGCACGTGTGCGCGGCCAGCCGCGCGCTGCTGGAGCGCTGGGGCTGCGAGGTGCTGCTGGCCGATGGCCCGCAGGCAGCGCTGCAGTTGGCCACGACGGCAACCGTGCCGGAGCTGGTGCTGCTGGATGTGCGCATGGGTGACCACCACGGCCCGGTGCTGTACGAGACATTGGCAGAGCTGTGGCGGGCCCGACCGCCGGTGGTGCTGGTCACTGCCGAGCGCGATGCGGGATTGCGTGAGATGGCTGCCGAGCGTGGCTGGGGAATGATGGCCAAGCCGGTGAAGCCGCCGGCGCTGCGAGCGCTGATGAGTCAGTTGCTGATCCGGCATCGCGGGTGATTCCAGCCAACGGCGCAGCCCCTCGTGGGTGGAGGCGTAACGCGGTTCATGGGTGAGGCCGGGTAGATGGGCTGCGCAGGGGTCGCTGCAAGTACGTCCCTGTAAGCTCGGTCGCCGCATCCATGCGGCTCACGCCCCTGCGCAGCCCATCTACCCGACCACGGACAAGTTCCGTGCGCGTCCACCCACGGAGAAGAAAAAGAAGATCAAAAGCGGATCGCGCGCTGCGCTTGCTCGTGTAAAGCCGAGCCCATGCTCGGCTCTACAAAAGGCGGCCTGACAGCCTGCTTTTGCTTTTGATCTTTTTTCTTCTCCGTGGGTGGCAGGCCACCGAAATCTGTCAGAGGCCGGTCGGGTTGGGTGCGCGGGGGTGTCAGCCGCATGGATGCGGCTGCCAAGCCTCCAGGGACGGATTCACGGCGTCCCCCGCGCACCCTCCCCGACCGGCCCACTCGCGGCTTCTGCTTTCAGCGACCAACCCAAACCCACCCACGAGGGGCTGCGCCGTTGGCTGGAAACTACAACCCGATGCCGGCGTCGCCCTCGGGCTCCAGCGCCTTCACCAGCACTGCCGCCTGCGTGCGGCTATGGCATTCGAGCTTCTTCAGGATCGCGGTGACATGCACCTTCACCGTGTTCTCGGCCAATCCCAGCGTATAGGCAATCTGCTTGTTGAGCAGGCCATCGGCCAGGCACAGCAGCACGCGGAACTGCTGCGGGGTCAGCTGGGCCAGGCGGCTGGCCAGCAGTGCGTCGGCCTCTGAGCGTTCGGCGGCCATCGCCGGGAACCACAAGCCGCCATCAAGGACCGCCTGCACCGCCTCGCCGATGGTCTCGGCCGGGGCCGACTTCGGGATGAAACCGGCGGCACCGAACTGCTGGGCGCGGCGGATCACACGGGGGTGGTCGTTGGACGAGAGGATCACCACCGGAATGTCCGGATGCGAGCCGCGCACGTGCAGCAACGCGGAGAAACCGTGTGCACCGGGCATGGTCAGGTCGAGCAGCACCAGGTCCACGTCCGGGTGCGCGTCGAGTGCTTCGGCCAATGCCTCGGCGCTGGCGACCTCGCGCACCTGCGCCAGCGGCAGGCTCTGCCGCAATGACTGCACCACCGCCGAACGCAGCAGCGGGTGGTCATCGGCGATCAGGATGGTGTATTCGCTCATGCCGCCATTGTACGGGCAGGCCGTCGCCTCAGCGCCCTGCCGGCTCCACGCTGCTGCGCCAGGCATCGAGGAACTGGCGGCGCTTGAGTGCATCCAGGTACACCAGCAGGCCCGGGCCCAGCTGGATCGGGCGGCGGCTGCGGCCGGGCGCATCGTCGCCACGTGCGCTGCCGGTGACGATCGGCATCAGCCGTGCCTCGCGTGACAGCACCTGCTGGCCACGCGGCGACAACAGGTAGTCGAGGAAGCGCCGGGCTTCTTCCGGGTGTGGGCCGGTGCGTGGAATCACCGCGGTACGCAGTACCACCAGCGTGTAGTCCTCAGGCTCCACAATCGCCAGCGGAGCACCCGCGTCGATGCGCGCCTGCGCGTAAGAGCCGAGCACGTTGTAGACCAGCGACAGCTGTCCGCTGGCCACCTTGTCCAGCAGCACGCCGGTGCGCTCCTCGCGCACCACGTCGTTGTCGCCCAGTGCGCCCAGCAGCGCACCGGCGATGCTGCCACGCTGCGCATCCTGCGTTGACAGCAGGTAGCCGACGCTGCTGCGTTCGATGTCATAGGTGCCGACCCTGCCGCGCAGCGGTGCGCCTTCGGCGCGCAACCGGTCCAGCAGTTGCCGGCGCGTGTGCGGCACCCTCGCAGCCGTCAGCGCGCGGGTGTTGTAGACCATCACCACCGGCTCATAGCTGATGCCGAATGCCTCGTTGCGCCACTGCGCCCAGGCCGGCAGCGCGGCGGTCTGAGCGGAGCGGTGCGGCAGTGCATGACCATCGTTGACCAGCTTGGTCTGCAGGTCCATGCCACTGGAGATCAGCAGGTCCGGCGATGCCGGTCCGCCGCGGTCGTGCAGGTACCGCGCGTACAGGTCCTGGGTGATGATGTCCTCGTACACCACTTCGGTGCCCGGGTGCAGCCGCTGGTAGTCGGCGATGACCACCGCGAACACTTCGATGTCGGTGGTGCCGTGGATGCGCAGCTGTGCCGTGGTCTTTGCCTGTGCGGGAAAACGGCGCACATCGCCGGGCGCAGCCAGCACCGGCAGGGCCAGCAGCAAGGCAACGGCAGCAGTGAACAGGCGGATCATGGACTGCTCCGGGGCAGGCGGATGGTGGCGATCAGCCCGCCCTGAGGACGATTGCTGAGGTCGATGCGGCCACCGTGGCTGTCGACCACACGCTTGACGATGGCCAGGCCCAGCCCGGCGCCGCCGGACGGCGCGCCCTCGCCACGGGCGAAGCGCTCGAACACGCGTTCGGCATCGGCGGCGGCAATGCCGGCACCGTGGTCGGCGATAGTCAGCACGGCCTGCCCGCCTTCCACGGTCAATGCGATCTGCAACGGCCCATCACCACCGTACTTCAACGCGTTGTCGACCAGGTTCTTGATCGCCTCGCGCAGCAGCAGCGCATCGCCATGCACCTGTACCGGCTCGGCGGTCATCGCCAGCTGCACGCGCGGCGCCGGGCCGGCCTGCGGCAGCGCTTCATGCAGGGCCTGGTGCACGGTCTCGGCCAGATCCACTGCAGCAAAGCGCTGCAGATGCGAACGATGGATCACGCTGGCATCGCTGAGCAACTGATTCAACAACCGGCTCATGTGGGTGGCGTTGCGCTCGATCGCCTGCAGGCTGCGCCGCATGTCTTCGGGATCGTCGTCATCCAGCGCCAGCTGTGCCTGCGCACGCAATGCCGCCAACGGCGTGCGCATCTGGTGCGCGGCCTCGGCCATGAACGCGCGCAGCGTCTCGTTGCTGCTGGACAGCCGTTCCATGAAGCGGTTCAACGCCGCCACCATCTGGTCCATCTCGCGCGGTACACGGGCATCCAGCGGCTTCAGGTCGGAGGGCTCGCGGCGTGACAGCTCGCGTTCCACCCGCACCAATGGCCGGAATGCGCGATGCACGCCAAAGGCCACCAGCGCCAGCAGCAGGCCGGACAGCACACCGATCGCCAGCAGTGCGCGGTTGACCATGTCCTGCGCGACCGCTTCACGCGCACGCCGGGTCTGGCCGACCTGCACCTGTACTTCGCCCTGCGCCGAGGCGGCGGCGAAACTGCGGCCGACCACCACGAAGCGCACGGTCTCGCCACTGTACGCCGCATCAAACAGCTGCGGTTGCGTGCCGGGCCGGCGCGGCGGCGCCGGCAGGTCTCCATAGCCGGTGATCAGGTTGCCACGGCTGTCGGCGACCCGATAGAACACGCGGTCCTCCGGGGCCATCGCCAGCAGGTCCAGCGCCGCATAGGGCAGATCGACCTGCCATTGGCCATCGACCAGGGCCACCGAATCGGCAATGGACAACGCCGAGGACACCAACAGGTGATCGTAGGAACGGTTGGCGGCGCGCTGGCCATAGCCGCGCGCGGCAAACAGCAGAGCCACCGCGAACACCGCCAGCAACGCGCCGAGGTAGAGCAGCAGCGTGCGCCGCAGCGAGCCCGGTGCGGCGTTCGCGGTACGCGCGTCAGCCATCGGCGTCGGCGCTGTCATCACTGGCTTCCAGCAGGTAGCCAACGCCGCGCACCGTGGTGATGCGCAGCGGTGCACCTGCCAGCTTCTTTCTCAGGCGCCCCACATACAGCTCGATGGCATTCGGGCCGGCTTCATCGTCGAAGCCGAACAGGCCATTGCCTATCTCATCCTTGCCGACCACCTGGCCGAGGCGGCCGACCAGAATCTCCAGCAGCCGGTACTCGCGGTTCGGCAGTTCGATCGGTTCGCCGTCGAGGCTGACCCGGTGCGCGGCATTGTCGAACTGGAAGCCACCGATCTGCACCACTTCGCTGGCCTGGCCGCGCGCGCGTCGCAGCAGCACGCGGCAGCGCGCTTCGAACTCGCGGAAATCGAACGGCTTGCCCAGGTAATCGTCGGCGCCGACGTCCAGCGCCTGCACACGGTCTTCGATGCCGTCGCGCGCGGTCAGCATCAGCACCGGCGTGCTGTCGCCGCGCTCGCGCATGCCGGCCAGCACGCGCAGGCCATCGAGCTTGGGCAGGCCGATATCCAGCACCACCAGGTCGAAGCTCTGGTAGCGCAGCACGCTGGCGGCGGCCAGGCCATCGGCCTGCCAGTCCACGGCGTGGCCGCTGCGACGCATGCGACGGATGATCGCATCGGCCAGATCCGG
The DNA here is from genome assembly GCF_029836955.1 of Stenotrophomonas sp. GD04054. Lineage (NCBI taxonomy): Bacteria > Pseudomonadati > Pseudomonadota > Gammaproteobacteria > Lysobacterales > Lysobacteraceae > Stenotrophomonas > Stenotrophomonas sp. GD04054. The sequence goes on from NZ_JAOECR010000035.1 coordinate 47,637, forward strand.
GTTGTCTTCGACCAGCAGCAGGCGCATGGGCACGGGGGTGGGAGGGGAAACGAATGCTACCGCATGCCGCCGCCGCGCTTGCCGGGCGTGGCCCAGTGAGCGCAGTGGCCGGTTTTACGCTGCACCGCACAATCCGTTGACAGGACGATGACAGCTTGCCCGACCCAGACTGCGGCCGCGCACCGTCCGGTGCCCACGATTGCCGCGCGCCTGGCGCGCACCTGGGAGGGTTTGTGGAATTCACGTTTGCCTGGCGGCGCCCTGCCGCCATGATGGCGCTGGCTGCCCTGTCGGCGCCGGCCTTTGCCGCCGAAGATGATCGTCCGGTCACGGCTTCGCTCGGAGGCCGCCTGCACCTGGACTTCGCCACCTTCGACAACGACAACCGCGGTACGCCGAACAAGGATGACACCGAGATCCGCCGTGCCTGGGTCGATGTGTCCGGCAAGTTCTTCGTGGTCGACTACAAGCTGGAAGCCGATTTCTCCGGCGACCGCGTCGAGGCCAAGGACGTGTACCTGGCACGCAGCTTCGGCAAGGCCGGCAAGCTCACCGTGGGCCAGTTCAAGCAGTACTTCTCGCTGGATGACCGCACCAGCTCCAACTACGGCAGCTTCCTGGAGCGCGGCAACGCCGGCACCACGCTGGCGCCGCTGTATCGCCTGGGCGCATCGTGGCAGGCCAACCCCGGCGACTTCACCTGGGCGGCCAGCATCTACAGCCTGGAAAGCATCGACGCCTGGCAGGTGAAGGGCCGCGCCGCCGGTGGCCGCGTCACCTGGGCGCCCTCGCCCAGCGAGGGCGACGTGCTGCACCTGGGCCTGTCGCTGGCCCGTGAGGCCTACGACAACCCCGGCGCCAACGGCACCCCGGGCCTGAGCATCCGCCCTCGCCCGGCCGGCCATCTGTCCGATGAAAGCCGCCTGACCCTGGTCAACTTCTCCGCTGGCCGCGATACCGACGTCAACAAGTGGTCGCTGGAATACGCGCAGGTGCGCGGCCCGCTGTCGTGGCAGGGCGAATTCAGTGGCGCCACCTTCGACGACGGCGCGCAGCGCGGTGACGTGATGGCCGCCTACGGCATGCTCAGCTGGTTCGTCACCGGCGAAAGCCGCGCCTACGACCGCAAGACCGGCCGCTTCGCGCGGGTGAAGGACATCCGCCACAAGGCCGGTGCCTTCGAAGTGGCGCTGCGCTACGACCAGATGTGGGGCGCACAGCACCTCGACGGTGCACCCGACCTGCGCCGCGGCAGCACCGAAGCGTGGACGCTGGGTGGCAACTGGTACCTGCGCGACAACCTGCGCTTCATGCTCAACGTGATCGAAAGCCGCAACCGCGACCGCCTGGCCGGGGTCACGGTGGACCGCACGCGCGCAGTCACCGGCCGCCTGCAGTACGACTTCTAAGCCCGGCATCCCGGGCACGCCGCCCGGGCCTTTTCCGCTCCCCCACGTCCTGTTTTCGCAAGGAGTCCGCAGATGATGCTGAGCATCCTCGGCTTTGGCATGGTCATTACGTTCATGTACTTGATCATGAGCAAACGCCTGTCGCCGCTCGTCGCCCTGATCACCATCCCCATCCTGTTCGCGCTGATCGGCGGCTTCGGCGCCGGCATCGACGAGATGATGCTGGAGGGCATCAAGAAGATCGCGCCGACCGGCGTGATGCTGATGTTCGCCATCCTCTACTTCGGCGTGATGATCGACGCCGGCCTGTTCGATCCGCTGGTGCGGGTGATCCTGCGCTTCGTCAAGGGCGATCCGATGAAGATCGTGCTCGGCACCGCGGTACTGGCGATGCTGATCTCGCTCGACGGTGATGGCTCGACCACCTACATGATCACCGTCTCGGCGATGCTGCCGCTGTACCAGCGGCTGGGCATGAACGCACTGAACATGACCTGCGTGACCATCCTCGCCGGCGGCGTGATGAACCTGACCCCGTGGGGCGGCCCGACCGCCCGCGCGGCCACCGCGCTGCACGTGGACCCGGCCGATGTGTTCGTGCCGCTGATCCCGTCGATGGTGATCGCCTGTGCCGGCGTGCTGCTGCTGGCCTGGTACCTGGGCCTGAAGGAACGCCGTCGCCTTGGCGTGGTGACCCTGCCCAAGGGTGGCAGCTGGATGGACAACAGCGTGTCCGACGACAGCAACCCGCTGCCGACCGTGGAAGACGCCGAGGACATCAAGCGCCCGAAGCTGCTGTGGGTCAACCTGGCCCTGACCGTGGCGCTGATGACCGCGCTGATCATCGGCGTGCTGCCGATGCCGGTGCTGTTCATGGTCGGCTTCGCCATCGCCCTGGTGATCAACTACCCGAACCTGGCCGAGCAGCGCCGCCGCGTGGTCAACCACGCCGGCAACGTGCTGTCGGTGGTGTCGCTGATCTTCGCCGCAGGCATCTTCACCGGCATCCTCAACAACACCGGCATGGTCGAGGCGATGTCGCACAGCTTCCTGGCGGTGATCCCGGAATCGTGGGGCCCGTACCTGGCGGTGATCACCGCAGTAGCGTCGATGCCGTTCACCTTCTTCATGTCCAACGACGCGTTCTACTTCGGCGTGCTGCCGATCCTGTCCGAGGCCGCCGGCAACTACGGCATCACCCCGGTGGAGATGGCGCGCGCCTCGCTGGCCGGCCAGCCGGTGCACCTGCTCAGCCCGCTGGTGCCGTCCACCTACCTGCTGGTTGGCCTGGCCAAGGTCGAGTTCGCCGACCACCAGAAGTTCACCCTGAAGTGGGCTATCGCCATCTCGATGCTGCTGATGGTCGGCAGCCTGCTGTTCGGCCTGTACCCGCTCGCGGCCTGATCCCTTACCAAAGGAGCCTTCTGCAATGACGCTTCGAATCGCTTACGTCACCAGCGGCATGGGCAGTGTCGGTACTGCCATCTGCCAGAGCCTGGCCCGCAGCGGCCACACCGTGGTCGCCGGTTGCGCGCCGAACTCACCGCGCAAGGCCAACTGGCTGCGCGAGCAGCGCGAACAGGGCTTCGACTTCATCGCCTCCGAAGGCAACGCGACCGACTGGGCCTCGACCAGCGCGGCGTTCGCCAAGGTCCGCGCCGAAGTCGGCGAGGTGGATGTACTGGTCAACAATTCCGGCGGCAGCCGCGACCTGCTGTTCCGGCAGATGACGGTGGAAGACTGGAACGCGGTGATCGCCTCCAACCTCAATGCGCTGTTCAACCTGACCAAGCAGGTGGTGGACGGCATGGCCACGCGGGGCTGGGGCCGCATCATCAACATCGGTTCGGTCAGCGCCCACAAGGGCCAGATCGGCCAGGTGAACTACGCCACCGCCAAGGCCGCGATGCATGGTTTCAGCCGTGCGCTGGCCGCGGAAGTGGCCTCGCGCGGGGTGACCGTCAACACGTTGTCGCCGGGTTATATCGCCAGCCAGGCCATCAGCAGCTTCCCGCCGGATGTGCTGGACCGGCTGGCCGCCTCGGTGCCGGTGCGACGCCTGGGCCGTCCGGAAGAAGTGGCCGGCCTGTGCGCATGGCTGGCCTCGGATGAAGCCTCGTACGTGACCGGCGCCGACTATCCGGTCAACGGTGGCCTGTACATGGGTTGAGCCCCTCTCCACGCAGCGCGTGGACCGCCTCCCCCACAGAGTGCGCGGGGCCGGTGAACCTTCGCTTGCGAGGGGGATCCGGCCCCATTTTGTTTCTGCATTTCTGAGACGCACTTCCCGATGCATCGGCAGAACCGGTGCTATACCTGCCAGCGCTTGCCGCGCCCAATGGACGAACGGCTGACATCGCGGATCAAGGAGGTTGGCATGCGTGCAATGCTGATTGCGCTTCTTGCGGTCGCCACCACGCCACTGGCGGCAACCCCACCCGCTGCCACTGCAGAAGAGGCGGACGCAACCTGGCGGCTCGTGGAGCGCTGGTCCTTGCAGCTGGCACGCTCTGACCTTGTCGCGCAGCTGTCACCACTGGCTCCGGCCGGCTCGCGTTCGGAAGCAGAAAGGGGCCGGGGCGACAGCGCCACCATCGATCTGGCGCCATTCGTGGTCGCTGGGAGGATCAGGGCGCCTTCTGGCCAGATCCACACCGACGCGTCGGGGCGAATCATCAAAGGCATTACGCTGTCGCTGGGCGGCGCCTGCATCTCGCGAAAGCAGATGGGTCGTCGCTACCCCGACTTCAACGTCCTTTCCGTCCCGTCAGGGCATAGTCTGGACGAGTCGACGGTGTTCGGCACGGTACTGAACGGCATCCAGATCGGGTTCTCATTCTCCGAACATGATCGTGACTGCATGGACCAGCTCAAATTCAGCTGGCCCGGTGAGCGCTTCTGATTCCCACCGGCATACCGCCATGACGAACAGGTTGCAGAACGCACACCACTGCCCTGCATCGTTCGTTGGTTTTCCGTAAAGAAGGTTTCATGTTCCGTTCGCATAGTGGCCATGCACCGCGCACGCGTGCCGGTGACCACCCCCAATGCAACGGACCACCATGCAGACCCGACACCTGACGATCGCCGTGGCGATCGCGCTCTCCGCCGCCGCCAGCGCCCATGCCGCCACCGCCGCCGATGCCGGCGCCAGCACCGATGCCGCGCTGAGCGCGCAGACGCTGGATACCGTCTCCGTGATCGGCCAGGGCGAGACCCGCCAGGTGCAGCGCATCACCGCCGTCGACAAGCAGGTGCTGCCGCCGGGCACCAGCGGCCAGAAGATCCTCGACCGGCTGCCGGGCGTGTCGGTGCAGTCCAACGATGCCTTCGGCGCCAACGAAGAATCGCAGACCATCAGCCTGCGCGGCTTCGACAAGAGCCGCCTCGGCTACACGCTGGACGGCATCCCGCTGGGCGACAACAGCTACGGCAACTACAACGGCCTGAGCATCGCCCGCGCGATCATCGCCGAGAACCTGGCCGGTGCCGAACTGTCGCAGGGCATCGGTTCGCTGGGCGTGGCCTCGACCAGCAACCTGGGCGGCACCATCCAGTACTTCTCGATGGACCCGTCCACCGAATTCGGCGGTCGCGCCAGCGTCACCGTTGGCGACAACAGCCAGCGCCGTGGCTACCTGCGCGTGGATACCGGCGACATCAACGGCTTCTCGGCCTACGTGTCCGGCGTGCACCAGGACCAGGACATGTGGGCTGCGCCGTACCAGAACCAGACCACCCGCCAGTTCAACGCCAAGGCGGTGTGGAACGTGGGCGACCATCGTTTCGGTGCGTTCGTGGCCACCTCGCGCGCCAGCCAGGCCAACTACGCCTACCTGTCCAAGGACATGCTGGCACGTGGCCTGGGCTATGACTGGAACATCTACGCGCCGGACTGGGATCGAGCCGTGGCTGCTGCGTACTGCGCGCCGGGCACTCTGGACCGCAGCAAGTGCAGGTTCAGCGGTGGCGTCACCAGCATCGACGATGCGTACTACCAGAGCCGTGCACTGCGTGACGACAACCTGTACTCGGTGGATGCCGACCTGCGCCTGGGTGAGCAGGGCCGCCTGAAGCTGCTGGCCTATCACCACGACAACCGTGGCCAGGGCCACTGGTGGGCACCGGGCCAGCCGTCCTACCCGGGCACCGACAAGATGCTGCCGATTTCGATCCGCAGCACCAACTACACGATCAACCGCGATGGCCTGACCGCCGCGCTGTCGTGGACGGTGGGCATCCACGAACTGGAAGCCGGCCTGTGGTACGAGCAGAACGACCATAACGTTTCGCGCAACTTCTACTACATCAGCGGCCCGTTCCTGGACGACCTGTACCTGAAGAACCCGGACCGCCTGCTGTTCAACCAGGACTTCGACATCCGCACGCGCCAGTTCTACGTGCAGGACCGCATGCGCTTCCTGGACCAGCGCCTGACCGTGGACGTGGGCATCAAGAGCCCGAACACCCGCATGCGCGCCACCGCCAACCCCGGCGTGGAAACCAGCATCGCCTCGGGCACGCTGACCGCCAAGGAATCGGTGCTGCCGCAGCTGGGCCTGGGCTTCAAGCTCAACGCCAACAACGAGCTGTTCGCCTCCTACGCCGAGAACATCGCCGCCTTCGTCGGTGGTGGCAGCGGCGGCCCGCTGCAGGTGTCGCCGGAATCGTTCGCGGCCAGCGCCGGGCTGGAGCCGGAGAAGTCCAAGAGCCTGGAAGCCGGCTTCCGTACCTTCGGCGAGAAGTACCAGGCGTCGATCGCGGGCTACAACGTGAAGTTCGACAACCGCCTGCTGTCGCTGAACCCGTGCTCGAGCATCGAAGTCGGCACGCGTCCGGAGTGCGTGACGCGCTTCATCAACGTCGGTTCGGTGAAGAGCTACGGCGCGGAACTGACCTTCATCCTCAAGCCGATCGACGGCCTGCAGTGGTACAACGCGCTGTCCTGGAACAAGACCACCTACGAGGACGACTACCTGTCCGGCGGCGCGGTAGTGCCGGTGGCCGGCAAGATCACCGTGGATACGCCGCAGCGCATGGCCTCCAGTGAAATCAGCTGGAACCGCGATGGCTTCTTCGCCAGCCTGCGTGCCAAGTACACCGGCAAGCGCTACTACACCTACACCAACGACCAGTCGGTGCCGGGCGTGACCACCTTCGACGCCGGTGCGGGCTACGATTTCGGCCCGGGCCTGGGCCTGCGTAACGTGCGGGTGTCGTTGAACGCGACCAATCTGACCAACAAGCGCTATGCGGGCCAGCTGAGTTCGTTCGCACCGACCGATCCGGAGGGCAAGCGCTATGCGATCCATGCGAGTGCGCCGCGGCAGCTGTTCATGACGGTGGCGGCGGAGTTCTAAGTCGAAAGCGGGCGCTGCGGCGCATCAGTACCGCAGCGGGGCGAGGTGGGACGGGCCGAGGCAGGACACGCCGCAAGTACGTCCCTGT
>NZ_JAOECR010000036.1:0-53187 GCF_029836955.1 Stenotrophomonas sp. GD04054
GGGGCGTGAGCCGCATGGATGCGGCGACCGAGCTTACATGGACGTACTTGCAGCGCCCCCCTCAACCGGACCCACCCCGCCGGCCCACGGATAGCCGGCTTTTGCCGTTGCTCCGGCCGTTGCCGTGGCTTCTGCGGGTGCCGGGCAAAGCCCGGCCGAACTACAATCCCGCTCATGCTGAAATTCTCGAATACCTCCCGCCGGGGGCGCCGATGAGCGGCCGTGGCGGCAATGAAGGCCAGGTCCGCATCATCGGCGGGCGCTGGCGCAATACCCGCCTGCCGGTGCCGCTCCTGCCGGGGCTCCGCCCCAGCAGCGACCGCGTGCGCGAAACCCTGTTCAACTGGCTGTTGCCCAGGCTCGGTGGGGCCCGCGTGCTGGACCTGTTCGCCGGCAGTGGCGCACTGGGCCTGGAGGCGGTCTCGCGCGGTGCCGCACACGCCACCCTGGTCGAACGCGATGCGCAGCTGGGACGCAATCTGACCGCTGCCGTGGCCAGGCTGCAGGCCTCCGACCAGATCAGCGTCGTGCAGGCTGATGCCCTGCGCTGGCTGCAGGGCGCGCCGGCGCAGCAGGCCGATCTGGTCTTCATCGACCCGCCGTTCGCCGACGGCCTGTGGCAGGACGTGCTGGCCCAGCTCCCGCGGCATCTGGCCGCCGATGCCTGGCTGTACCTGGAATCGCCGGCCGGCCACGTGCCGGTGCTGCCGCCGGACTGGCTGCTGCACCGCGAGGGCGGCACCCGCGAGGTGCGCTTTGCCCTGTACTGCCGCGCCACTGCTACACTTTGACCTCATCTGAACATCTGCAACCGCCCATGACCGTGGCCAATCGCCGCATCGCCGTTTACCCCGGCACGTTCGACCCCATCACCAACGGTCATATCGACCTGGTGAGCCGGGCCGCGCCGCTGTTCGAAAAGGTCGTGGTCGGCGTGGCGCAGAGCCCGTCCAAGGGCCCGGCGCTGCCGCTGGAGCAGCGCGTGCAGCTGGCGCGTGGCGCGCTGGCCCACCACAGCAACGTCGAGGTCATCGGCTTCGATACCCTGCTGGCGCATTTCGTACGTTCGGTCCAGGGCGGGGTGCTGCTGCGCGGCCTGCGCGCGGTGTCCGACTTCGAGTACGAGTTCCAGATGGCCAGCATGAACCGGCACCTGATCCCCGAGGTCGAGACCCTGTTCCTGACCCCGGCCGAGCAGCACAGCTTCATTTCGTCCTCGCTGGTCCGCGAGATCGCGCGCCTGGGCGGCGACGTGTCCGGCTTCGTGCCGGCCGCGGTGCTCGAAGCCCTGCGCAAGGTCCGCGAAGCGAAGTCGGCACAGTCGTAAGCCCCGCTGTACCCGCACCCCATTACGTACAACACCACGCACCATTCCGGGAGGAAACCCATGAACACCACCATGCGCGCGATGCTGATCGCTTCGTTGGCCCTGGCCTTCACCGCCTGCAAGAAGGAAGAGGCCGCTCCGGTCGACGAGGCCAAGCAGGCCCTGGTCGCTCCGTCCAAGGACGACGATGCAGGCTGGAAGAAGTACCTGCAGGAAGTGGCGATCCAGAACATGGGCAACATCACCAACAGCCCGTTCCTGTACTACCTCTCGCCGGAATCGGACCCGGACTTCCAGGCCAAGTACGAGCGCCAGACCGAGAGCGCGACCCAGGCCGTGGCCCGTGGCGTGCAGCCGGGCAACATGCTGGCCTTTGGTTCGTCGGCCTCGGGCAAGATGGCTGACATGATCCAGGCCGTGTTCAAGGACGTGTCGCCGGATTCGATGAAGGGCGTGCGCGTCGTCTTCATCGGTCAGTCGGCCGACAACGCCCGCGTACAGGCTGCGATCCAGCCGACCGGTGCCGAGTACATTTTCGTCGAAGCCAAGTAATACCGAGCCATGGCGGCCATGCTCCGGCATGGCCCGGGCGGCGTCCTGCAAGGGCGCCGCTGATGACCTGACCGGCCCGCGCGCCCGCGCTGGCCGGTCCTTTGTCCCAGGGCGCGGGCGAGGAGTATCGCCGTGTCGCTGAAAATCAACGAGCTCTGCGTCAACTGCGACGTATGCGAGCCGGCCTGCCCGAACCAGGCCATTGCGATGGGTGAAACCATCTACGTGATCGACCCTGCGCGCTGCACCGAATGCGTGGGTCATTTCGACGAGCCACAGTGCGTGGTCGTCTGCCCGGTCGAGTGCATCGACCCGGACCCGGAGATCGTGGAAACGGAAGACCAGCTGCTGGCCAAGCTGCGCCAGCTGCAGCACGATCACCCCGAACTCTACGCGGAGCCCCCATCCGAATGAAGACGCTGATCGTCCGCCCCCTGTTGCTGCTCGGCCTGCTGCTGAGCCCGATTGCCTGGGCCGACAGCCCGGCCCGTGCCGAGCGCCCCGATGGCGCGGCCATTGCCAGCGGCCATGCGCTGGCCACCCAGGCGGGCATCGACATCCTGGCGCAGGGCGGCAACGCCTTCGATGCCGCGGTGGCGGTATCGTCCACGCTGGCGGTGGTCGAGCCGATCAGTTCTGGCCTGGGCGGTGGTGGCTTCTTTCTGCTGCACGATGCGGCCACCGGCAAGGACGTGATGCTGGACGCGCGCGAGACCGCGCCGGCTGCAGCAACCCCGCAGGCGTTCCTCGACAAGCAGGGCAACCTCGACCGTGACCGCTCGGTCAATGGCGCCTGGTCGGCCGGTATCCCGGGCCTGCCTGCAGCGCTGGTCGAGCTGTCGGCCAAGCACGGCAAGCTGCCATTGGCGGCCTCGCTGCAGCCGGCCATCCGCATCGCGCGCGAAGGCTTCCCGGTCTACGACCGCATGGCCAAGGGCTATGCCTCTCGCCGTGAGGTGATGGAGCGCTATCCCGGCACCCGTGAGGTCTACCTGCGCAACGGCAAGCCGATCGCCAGCGGTGACCTGTTCAAGCAGCCGGAGCTGGCACAGACGCTGGAGCGCTTGGCCGCAGGTGGCTTTGATGGCTTCTACAAGGGCCAGACCGGAAAGCTGCTGCTGGCCGGCGTGAAGCAGGCCGGCGGCCAGTGGACCGCTGAAGAGCTGGCCGGCTATCGCGTGAAGCAGCGCGAACCGATCGTGTTCAACTACAACGGCTGGAAGATCACCACCGCGCCGCCACCGTCGTCCGGTGGCATCGCGCTGGCCAGCATGCTGCAGATCCTGGAAGGCTGGGACATCAACAAGATGGACCCGGCGCACCGCACCCACCTGGTGGTGGAGTCGATGCGCCGTGCCTACCGCGACCGCACCTTCTTCCTCGGCGATCCGGACTTCGTGCAGATCCCGCAGAAGGTGCTGACCAGCAAGGACTACGCACAGGGCCTGCGGGCGACCATCCATCCGGAAAAGGCCACGCCCAGCGACCTGCTGTCGGGCAACCCGACGCCGCTGGAAGATGACGAGACCACGCACTTCTCGATCATCGACCGTGACGGCAACCGGGTCGGCGCGACCCAGACCGTCAACCTGCTGTACGGCTCGGGGCTGATTCCGAAGGGCACCGGCGTGCTGCTGAACAACGAGATGGACGACTTCGCGCTGAAGCCGGGCACGCCCAATGCGTTCGGCGTGATGGGCTATGAAGCCAATGCGCCGAAGCCGGGCAAGCGCATGCTCAGCTCGATGACGCCGACCTTCATGGAGAACGCCGACAAGGTGGTGGTGCTGGGCACCCCGGGTGGCAGCCGCATCATCACCATGGTGCTGCTGGGCATCCTCGGCTACGACGACGGCCTGGATGCGCAGCAGGTTGCCGCACTGCCGCGCTACCACCACCAGTGGCTGCCGGACCTGATCGAAGCCGAGGACGATGCGTTCGACGCGGCGACGGTGAAGCAGCTGCAGGCGATGGGCCACAAGATCGACCTGCCGGGCAATGTCGCCGCGGGTGGCCGCGGTTCCAGCCACGTGTGGGGCAACCTGCAGACCGTGGAATGGGACCGCAGGGCCAACAAGCTGTTCGGCGGCAGCGACCCGCGCAATCCGGTCGGCAGTGCCCAGGTGGTGCCGGCACACTGATCCGGTGGTGCCGGCTGCGGGCCGGCAATCCGGCTGATTATCGAAACCCCGCCTTTGCCGGCGGGGTTTTCTGTTTCCCTTCTAGCGATTATTTAACGAGCCGGCGCCGATAATCGACACATGAAACTCTGGTCTATTCGTGGAAACTCGCAGCGCCTCGATGGCGGCGCGATGTTCGGCAACGCGCCGCGCGCGTTGTGGGAAAAATGGGCGGCACCGGACGAGCTCAATCGCATCGAGCTGGCCTGCCGTGCGCTGCTTGCCAGCCCGCTGGAAGGCAAGACGGTGCTGTTTGAAACCGGTATCGGGGCGTTCTTCGATCCGCGCATGCGCGAACGCTACGGTGTGCAGGAAAGCCAGCACGTGCTGATCGATTCGTTGCGCGAGGCGGGTTTCGAGCATGAGGATATCGACGTGGTGGTGCTCAGCCACCTGCATTTCGATCATGCCGGTGGCCTGCTGGCGGCATGGAGCGAAGGACGTGAGCCCGAGCTGCTGTTCCCCAACGCAACCTATGTGGTCGGCGCGCAGCATTGGCAGCGCGCCGTGCAGCCACACCCGCGCGATCGCGCCAGCTTCATTCCGGAACTGCCGGGCCTGCTGCAGGCCAGTGGCCGGCTGGAAGTGGTGGACGGGGAGTACTCGAAGGCGCTCGGCCGCAGCGTGCGCTTCAGTTACAGCGACGGGCATACACCGGGGCTGATGCTGGCCGAGATCGTCGGTCACGCGCATCCAGGCGAAAGTGCGCATGGTGGCGTGGTGTTCTGTGCCGACCTGATCCCGGGCCGCTCATGGGTACACGTGCCGATCACCATGGGCTATGACCGCAATGCCGAGCTGCTGATCGACGAGAAGCGGCAGTTCCTGGAAGACAAGCTGGCGCGCAACGTGCGGCTGTTCTTCACCCACGACCCGCAGGTGGCATTGGCGCAGCTTGGCAGGGATGACAAGGGGCGTTTCGTGACCCTGCACGAGCAGGGTGAGCTGAAGGCACGCGCCCTGGGGTAATGGCATGGCCGGGCAATGCCCGGCCTTTACTGATGACGGTATATCCACGCCATGCGTGGATGGCGTTTTATCCGGATGCGACCATTACGACGCCTTCAGGCAGCTGCTCATGAAGGTCTTGCGCGCATCACCGGCCAGCTTTTGGGCGCCCGCGTCAGCGTTGCACTTGCGCATGCGTTCCTGCTGCGTATTGACCGGCTTGGCGTCGGCGGCGTGGCCGCTGAGGCAGGAGCTCTGTGCAGTCTTGTAGGCATCGCCCTTCAGCCCCTTGTTCTTGGCCGAACATTCGGCCATGCGCTGCTGCTGCGGAGTGGTGGCATTGGCAGCCAGGGGCAGGCCGACCAGCAGGACGGCGGCCAGCAGGAAAGAGGCTTTCATCGGGAGCTCCAAGGGTGGCGGGTGCGCGGAGCATTCGCTTCCCGGCGCCAAGAGCACGTGAAGAATCGCAACGCGGCCGCGATGGCCTGCGCTGTTGGGGTCAGACCCCTTTCGCGGCGAAAGGGCTCTGACCCCGGTTCTTCGGATCAGCCGACGCGGGTACCGAAGATGCGGTCACCGGCATCGCCCAGGCCCGGCAGGATGTAGCCCTTGTCGTTGAGCTGGGCATCGATGGCCGCGGTGTAGATCTCCACGTCCGGGTGCACGGCCTTGACCGCCTCGATGCCTTCCGGCGCGGCCACCAGGAAGATGCCCTTGATGCGGCGGGCACCGGCCCGCTTGAGCATGTCGATGGTGGCGATCAGGGTGCCGCCGGTGGCCAGCATCGGGTCCAGGATCAGCGCGTCGCGCTCTTCCAGGCGCCCGGTCAGGCGCTCGAAGTAGGGCACCGGCTGCAGGGTTTCCTCATCGCGCTGCAGGCCGACCACGCTGACGCGGGCCGCCGGGATCAGCGACAGCACGCCGCTGAGCATGCCCAGGCCGGCGCGCAGGATCGGCACCACGGTGATCTTGGCGCCCGCAATGCGCTGCACGGTGACCGGGCCGGCCCAGCCGGGCAGGGTGTGCGGCTCGGTGTCCAGGTCGGCGGTGGCCTCGTAGGCCAGCAGCGTACCCAGCTCGTTGGCCAGTTCGCGGAAATCCTTGGTGCTGAGCGCAGCGTTGCGCATCAGGCCGATCTTGTGCTGCACCAGCGGGTGGCGCACTTCGACGATCTTCATGGTCGGGAAGGGGAAAAGGAGAGAGGGCGCCATTTTGCCGGATCGGCGGGCCGAACCCAAACCGGGCCGTGGCCCTGGTACGCGAAATGTGCAGATGCATGTCATTGCCATGCAACCTTGCGGACATACCGTGCAGACCCATTCTTAACAGGAATGGGGATTCCCAGTGCATATCAAGACTCCGTTGGCCGTTGCCATCACCCTGACCCTGGCGATGGGGGCCGCAGCCCCGCTGCAGGCGGCCGGGCAGCAGGCGGTAGCCGCCACCGGCGCCGTGGCGTCCGACGCGGTCGACCTGGACCGCATCGAAGTGCGCGCCCAGCTCGAATCACAGATCCGCGCGGTTGACCTCAAACGCAGCAGTGATGCGATCGAAGACGCGGTGTCGTCCGATGCCCTGGGCCAGTACCCGGACAAGAACGTGGCCGAGTCACTGCAGCGCCTGCCGGGCATCAGTGTGACCCGCGACCAGGGCGAGGGGCGCTTCGTGGTCATCCGCGGTCTGGACGCCAACCTCAACAGCGTCAGCGTGGATGGCATCGCCATCGGTACGCCGGAGGATTCCAGCCGCGCCGCACCGCTGGACGTGATCCCGTCCGACTCCACCGAGCGCCTGCGCGTGGTCAAGTCGCCGACCCCGGACATGCCGGGTGATGCCATTGGTGGCGCCGTGCTCGTGGAGTCGGCCTCGGCCTTCGACCGCAACGGTCGCAGCCTGCGTGGCAAGATCGAAGGCAGCCACCAGCAGCTGTCCGGTGAGACCAGCCCCAAGGCTGCCTTCAACTACAGCGAAGTGTTCAACGACACCTTCGGTGTGGCGCTGGGCGTGAACTACCAGAAGCGCAGGTTCGAGTCGGACAACACCGAAGTGGAGTATGACGGCAAGGACGATGCCGTCCCCGGCGATGTCACCGCGATCAACCTGCAGCACCGCAAGTACGAGATCGAGCGCAAGCGCATCGGTGCCAACCTCAACCTCGACTGGCGCCCGAATGAAGACAGCAAGTACTACCTGCGCACGCTGTACAGCCAGTTCGACGATGCGGAGACCCGCCAGCGCGTGATCTTCAACTTCGACGACGCGAAGATGGTCAAGACCGGCACCGACCAGTATCGGCTGGATGGCATGCCGAAGGATTCCATCGACAAGCGCATGCGCTACCGCACCAAGAAGGAAAACACCTTCGCGGCAAGTCTCGGTGGCGAGAACAAGCTGACCAACGCCGTGGTCGATTACCGGATCGGCTACACCCGTACCGAAGAGCGCGTGAACGACGAGATGGAGGCGCGCTTCAAGCTCAACGGCAAGGCCTTCAACGGCACCCTGGACCAAAGCAGCCGCCTGCCCAGCTACAGTTTCGACAACCCGCAGTGGCTGGACAACAGCAACTACGCGTTCGACCGCTTCGTGCTCTCACCCAAGCAGGTGAACGACAAGGAGCACAGCGCGCAGGTCAACGTGCGCTTCGACGGCGACAGCAGCAGCATCAAGTTCGGCCTGCTGGGCCGCTGGCGCGACCGCGACGTGAATGTGGACGAGCGCGAACTGCGTGTCGGCCCGAAGGTGGCGCTGTCGAGCTGGAGCACCTCCTCGCCGGAGCACCGCCACGGCAACCTCGGTGACGGCATGGATTCGGCCGCGATGCGTGCCTTCTGGGCGGCCAATGGCGGCCAGTACAGCGCCCGTCCCCAGGATGCCGGTGGCAACGCGATGACATCGCTGGAAGAGGACTACGTGGCCAGCGAAGACATCTTCGCCAGCTACGCCATGGGTACCTGGGATGTGGGCGCGCTGCGCATCATCGGCGGTGTGCGCGTGGAAAACACCCAGTTCAAGGCGATCGGCAACCAGGTGGACGTGGCCGCCAACGGGCGCAGCTTCACCGTCACCCCGCGGGTGGCCAACAGCAGCTACACCAACGTGCTGCCGGGTCTGCACCTGCGCTACGACGCGGCCGATGACTGGGTACTGCGCGCCTCGGCCAACAAGACCGTATCGCGTCCTTCCTTCGGCGATGTCTCGCCACGCGTGGGCTACAGCCGCGGCGACGAGGAAGTGCGCCTGGGTAATCCGGAACTGGATCCGTACGAGTCGAAGAACATCGACCTGTCGGTGGAGAAGTACATCGGCAGCACCGGTATCGTTTCACTTGGCCTGTTCCACAAGTCGATCGATGGCTACATCGTGCAAACGGTGCGGACCAATGATCCCGCTTATGGCGGCTTTGACGTGACCCAGCCGATCAATGGCCGCAAGGCCACCGTGCGTGGCGCGGAATTCAACTGGCAGCAGCAGCTGGCCTTCCTGCCGGACGGCCTGGATGGCCTGCTGGTCGGTGCCAGTGGCACCTGGCTGGATACCAAATTCGATGCCGGCATCAAGGACCGTGCAGGCGAGGATTTCACACTGCCGCGCGCCTCCAAGCATGTCTACAGCGCACACATCGGCTATGAAAAGTACGGTGTAAGTACACGCCTGGCGGCGGTATACCGCAGCGAGTACCTGGACAGCATCGGCAAGGGCCGGGCGTTCGACATCTACGTTGCGCCGAACACCCAGCTCGATTTCTCGCTGGACTACAAGTTCACCCCGCGCGTAAGCATGTACTTCGAGGCGCAGAACCTGCTGGACAAGCCGCTTGAGCTGTACCAGGGCACGCGCTCGCGCACCCTGCAGATGGAAGAATACGGTCGTACCTACGCGCTCGGCCTGAAGGTGGCACTGTGATGGGGCGTGGCATCACCGTCCTGGCGGTCGCGCTCGCGGCGACCCTGGCCGCCGGCTGCACGCCGGCGACCGGCAGCGATCCGGCCGCGGCCCCTACGGCAGCGAAAGCCGGGGGCGCGCGCACGGTGACCACCATCGCCGAAGCCTTCCTGTCACCGATGACCCCGGCCGACAACATCGACTCGCCGGCGGCCTGGCGCGCGCCGGACGGCGCGCTGTGGCTGATCGCCACCGCCAAGGCCACCGACAAGCTGGTGGTCTACGACGGCAGCACCGGCCAGCACCTGCGTGACGTCGGCAGCAGCGGCTCCGCGCCGGGGCAGTTCGACCGCCCAAACGGCATCGCGGTAATCGACGACCTGCTGTGGATCGTGGAGCGCGACAATCACCGCGTGCAGGTGCTGAGCCTGCCGGACTTCGCGCCGCTGGCGACGTTCGCTGCGGACGACCTGCGCAAGCCGTACGGGCTGTGGGTCGACCGCCGTGCCGATGGCTACAACGTCTACGTTACCGACTCCTGGGACAACGGCGAGGATGCGCAGGGGCGTGACATCCTGCCGCCGCTGGCCGAGCTGGACAAGCGCGTGCGCCAGTACCACGTGACCCGCGACGGTGCGAAGGTCGAGGCGAAGCTGGTGGCCAGCATCGGTGACACCAGCGAAGCCGGTGCGCTGCGCGTGGTCGAGTCGATCTGGGGCGATCCGGAGAATGATCGCCTGCTGATCGCCGAAGAGGATGAGAGCTACGCCAGCGAGTTCAAGGTCTACACCCTGGCCGGACGCTTCACCGGCACCACGTTCGGCCGCGACGTGTTCAAGGCGCAGGCCGAAGGCGTGACCCTGCGCACCTGCGGCAAGGACGGCTGGTGGATCACCACCGAACAGGGCAAGCAGCGCAGCGTGTTCCATCTGTTCGACCGGCACACGCTGAAGCCGGTGGGCGCGTTCCAGGGCAATACCGTGGCCAACACCGACGGCATCTGGATGATGCAGCAACCCAGTGCGCGCTTCCCGCACGGCGCACTGTATGCAGTGCATGACGACCAGGGCGTGGTGGCGTTCGACTGGGAGAGCATCGCCAAGCAGTTGGCATTGCCGCTGGAGTGTGGCGCATGAGCCGGCAGTGCGTGATGCGCACGCTGGCGTTGGGCCTGCTGCTGGCACTGCCGTCGCTGTCGTTCGCAGCGGCCGAACCCAACACCCAGGTGCCATCAGGCAGCCGCCACTACGCAGCGACGCCGGTGCCGGATCGCATCGTCGCCTCGCCGGCGGTCGATCCCAGCCACGGTTTCGCCGTGGCCTGGCGTACTGACGGCAGCGTGCAGGCACCGCTGCTCGAGATTGCCCTCGCCGGGGATTCGCCGGCGATCGAGGGCATCCGCCAGGTGCGCGCAACGACCCGCGCGCTGCAGACCGAGAACGGGCTGTCGCATCATCATCGCGCGGACATCAGCGGCCTGCAGCCGGATACCCAGTACGTCTACCGCGTGCAGGGCAACGGCAGTTGGAGCGCCTGGAACCAGTTGCGCACGCTGGCGGCGGCCGATCAGCCGCTGACCCTGCTGTACTTCGGTGATACCCAGAACAAGAACGTCAGCCATGTCAGCCGTGTAGTGCGCGCCGCGCAGAAGGCCGCACCGCAGGCACGCATGAGCCTGTTCGCCGGTGACCTGGTCAGCGGCGGCGACAACATGGATGACAGCGAATGGGGCGAGTGGTTTGCCGCCACCGGCTGGCTGGCGCAGGAAACGCTGGTGGCCCCGGCGATCGGCAACCACGAGTACTTCGAGGAATTCGAGGATACCCCGCAGGAGCGTCGCGTGCTGGGCCGGCACTGGCCGGTGACCTTCGCGCTGCCGGGCAATGGCGCCACCGCCGCGCAGCAGACCAGCTACTGGTTCGATGCGCAGGGTGTACGCGTGGCGGTGGTCGATGGCACCTCGGCACTCGACCTCGGCACCGCCAAGGCACAGGCGCAATGGCTGGACAAGGTCCTGGCCGGCAACCGGCAGCCGTGGACCATTGTGCTGCTGCACCAGCCGTTCTACTCACCCCGCGAAGGCCGCGAGAACGCTGCGCTGCGTGACGTGCTGCTGCCGGTGGTACGCCGCCACAACGTCGACCTGGTGCTGCAGGGCCACGATCACACCTATGGCCGTCGCGGTGAAGGGCAGGCCGCCACGCCGCAGTACGTGGTGACCGTGGCCGGGCCGAAGCAGTACCGCCTTTCCGACGAAGCACGCAGGACGATGGATCCGGTGGCCGAGGATACCCAGTTGTTCCAGGTGTTGAACATTGATCCGCAGCACCTGCGCTATGAAGCACGCACGGTGACCGGCCGTCTCTACGATGCCTTCGAACTGCGCCGTGATGCCAAGGGTGGCAAGCAGCGCACGGAGCTGACCGAAGGTCGCATCACGCCACGCGACTGCCCGCGCGCGCAGACCGCCAAGGGTCGTGCCGACCGCTGCTGGGAGTGAGAAGAGGCATATGACCACGCCCCGACGCATCCTTCCGCTCGCCGCCATCGGTGCCGCCCTGCTGTTGCTGGCCAGTGCGGTGACCGCTGCCGATACCGTACTGCATCCGTTCCTGGTGGCCCAGCCGAAGCAGGCCCCACAGGAGGTGAATCTGGCGGTGGAGATTCCGGCCGGCAGCTTCACCAAGTACGAGATCAAGGAAGACGGCCTGGTCCATGTGGACCGCTTCCAGTCGATGCCGGTCGCCTATCCGGCCAACTACGGCTCGATGCCGCGCACTCTGGCCGGCGACAACGATCCGCTGGACGCGCTGGTGCTGACCCGTGAACCGCTGCATCCGGGCGTGATCGTGCGCTTCCGGCCGATCGGTTACCTGAAGATGATCGATGGCGGCGAGCACGACGAGAAGATCATCGGCGTGCCCACCGACAAGGTCGACCCGACCTACGCCAGCATCCGCGACCTGAAGGATCTGCCGGAGGTCGAGCGCCAGCGCATCGAGGCGTTCTTCCGGGTCTACAAGGACCTGCCGGCCGGTCGCAACCCGGTGCAGCTCAACGGTTGGGGCAACGCCGCCGAGGCGCGGGTACTGATCAGCGAAGCGATGAAGCGCTTCGAAAAGTAGATCCACGCCATGCGTGGATTCAGTCCAGCAACGTCTCGATGAACGACTCGGCCTGCAGGCGGTCGCCCAGTACCCGGGCCACCGCCTGTACGGCTGCCTCCTGGTGTTCAGGACGGATACCGCCATCGTCATCGTCGTTGTAGAGGTCGTCGCCTGCATCGAGGTACACCGTGCCTGCAGCAGCCAGAGCCGCCATCAAGGTCGGCACATCGGTAGCGATCTCGCCGGCATCCAGCAGGCCCGCACCGTGGTGACTGAACAGCACACGGCCGTCATCCAGGTCGAGGATGAACGGATCGGCGCCGTGATCGGCAATCACCAGCCAGTTCGATGGCCAGTTGTCGATCGGCTCGCCGCTGATGCCATGCCAGCGATAACCGGCCTGGTGACTCCACACACGCCGCAGCGGCGGTATCCAGACATCGAGGCCCGGAATGGTGATTCCGGAGTTGCCCACCTTCGCATTGATCTCATGACCCAGCGGTCCCACCTGCGCGTAGAAGCACGCCAGCACCGGTGGTAACGGGAACGGTCCCTGCCAGTCACCTTCGTGCTGGGCCCGCAGCAGCCCGAAGCGGGCGAATGAGGCGTACAGATCATCCATGGCGGGGTCCAACGAGGAGCGGCCCAGCAGCCTAGCAGACGGCGTCTGCGTGCAGCGCCTTCACCGCCGCTGGCTATCATGTCCGCCTTCAACAACGAAGGCGGTGTCTGTGTCGGTAGCGTTGGTATGGTTCCGCCGTGATCTGCGGCTGCAGGACAATCCGGCCCTGCAGGCCGCGCTGGATGCCGGTCACGACGTGGTGCCGATCTACATCCATGCGCCCCACGAAGAGGGTGAGTGGGTGCCGGGTGCCGCCTCCGATGCGTGGCGCCACCGTTCACTGGCCGCGTTGGACGCCGACCTGCGCGTGCGCGGTTCGTCGCTGGTGCTGCGCAGTGGTGACAGCCTGCCGGCCCTGCAGTTGCTGATCGAGCAGACCGGCGCCGGGGCGGTGTACTGGAACCGCAAGTACGAACCGGCCACCCAGCCACGCGACGCCACCATCAAGCGCACGTTGCGCGAGCAGGGCATCGACGCACAGAGCTGCAATGGCAGCCTGCTGTTCGAGCCGTGGGATATCGCCACCCAGCAGGGTCAGCCGTACAAGGTATTTACGCCGTACTGGCGCAATGTACTCAGCCACTGGCGCCTGCCCGCACTGCAGGCTGCACCGAAGGCACTGGCGACGCACGCGGTCGACAGCCTGGCATTGGATGATCTCCAGTTGGGACCGACGCTGGACTGGGATACCGGCTTCTGGGAGCACTGGCAGCCGGGTGAAGCCGGTGCGCTGGAAGCGCTGTCCGTGTTCGAGGACGGTGCGCTGCGCGGCTACCGCGAGCAGCGTGACCTGCCAGATCGCGTGGGCACCTCGCGGATGTCGCCGCACCTGCATTTCGGCGAAATCGCACCCTGGCGGATTGCCCATGCGCTGGAAGGGCTGCGTAGTGCCGGTACCGACGCCGACATCGACGGCTATCTGCGCCAGCTGGGCTGGCGTGACTTCGCCTATCACCTGCTGCATCACTTCCCGAAGACGCCGACCGACAACCTCAACCCGCGCTTTGACCGTTTCCCGTGGGCCACACCGAGTGCCGCGCAGCTGCACGACTGGCAGCGAGGCAACACCGGCGTGCCGATCGTCGATGCAGGACTGCGCGAGCTGTGGCACACCGGCTACATGCACAACCGGGTGCGGATGATCGTGGCCAGTTACCTGTGCAAGCACCTGCGCGCGCACTGGCTGCATGGCGCACGCTGGTTCTGGGACACCCTGGTCGATGCCGATCTGGCCAACAACACGATGGGCTGGCAGTGGGTGGCCGGGACCGGTGCCGATGCCGCGCCTTACTTCCGCGTGTTCAACCCGGTCACCCAGGCCGAGAAGTTCGACCCCCAGGCCCGCTACATCAGCCGCTGGGTGCCCGAACTGGCCGCGCTGCCGGTGAAGGCGCGCTTCGCGCCGTGGCAGCATCCGCTGCTGCTGGCCGCGCATGCCCCGGGCTATCCGCGTACGCCGCTGGTGGACCTGGCCGCGGGCCGCGACGCCGCATTGGCGGCTTACCGCCAGTCGGGGGCGGGGTAAAGGGCGACCTGAGCGATCTGGTCAGTTAGCTGAACGCGGCCCTGTCGGTGTGCCCGATCATCATTCCGGCATCGCATCGGGCTGTTTATTCTCTTTGCGCCCGCAGGCCGCCGGCCGACCGGAAACCAAGGAGAACCTCATGATCCGCAACACCACCCGCAACGTCGCACTGGCCCTGATGAGTGCGGCCGTCCTGTCGGCCTGCGCCACCGGCGGCTCCTACGTACAGAGTGACCAGTACGGCAACCCGACCGAGCAGCAGAACCGCACCGGCCGCAACGCGCTGATCGGCACCGCCATCGGCGTAGCCGCCGGCCTGCTGACCGGTGACAGCGCCACGGAGCGTCGTCAGCATGCGCTGATCGGCGCCGGTATCGGCGCGCTCAGCGGCGCCGCGGTAGGTCAGTACCAGGATCGCCAGGAACGCGCACTGCGCGAGCGCACTGCCAACACCGGCATTGATGTGCAGCGCCAGGGCGACAACATCATGCTGAACCTGCCGGACGGCATCACCTTCGACTTCGGCAAGGCGACCCTGAAGCCGCAGTTCTACGGCTCGCTCAATGGCGTGGCAGGCACCCTGCGTGACTACAACCAGACCATGATCGAAGTGGTCGGCCATACCGACAGCATCGGCAGTGACGCGGTCAACAACCGCCTGTCGAAGGAACGTGCCGACTCGGTCGCGCAGTACCTGATCGGCCAGGGCGTGCAGAGCGTGCGCATCGAAACCCTGGGCGCCGGCAAGTCGTACCCGATTGCCGACAACAGCACCGATGCCGGCCGCGCCAAGAACCGCCGCGTCGAGATCCGCGTGATTCCGCTCAAGCAATAACGCTACGCGTTATTGCTTGAGCCGGTCCGGCTATCGGCCGGAACGAAAATGCCGCCCTTGCAGGCGGCATTTTTGTGGGTGCCGAGCGTTGCTCGGCACGCCGATAGCGCCCGTAGAGTCGAGCTTGCTCGACTGAAGCGCAAGAGCAGTCGAGCAAGCTCGACTCTACGGAATGCCGGTAGATCCACGCCATGCGTGGATGCTTCCGGTCATGCGGCCGAAGCGGCCACCTTCTCCAGAATCCGCTTGCCGCTGCTTTCCAGCGCCGCGTCTTCCTTTTCCTTCTGCTGCTGCGCCAGCTTCGCGCCCGGGCACTGCGCCAGCATGTAATTGGCGTCGAAGTTGAGCTTCTCGACCAGGAAGTCGACGAATGCACGCACCTTCGGCGAGACCAGGCGGCCACCGGCGAACACGGCGTTGAAGTCCACTTCCGGGCCAGTCCAGCCGGCCAGCACGCGCCGTACCATGCCCGACTCGACGAACGGCTTGGCCATCACGTCGCCGGTCAGCAGCAGGCCTTCGCCGCACACCAATGCACCATTCAACGCAGACATGTCGTTGGCGGTCATCAGCGGGGTAACAGGGAAGTCGCGCAGCTCGCCGCCGTTCTCGCCCAGCTGCCAGGTGAAGCGCGGCGAATTGCCGGTGTGGTACGGCTTGCGCATCGCCAGGATGCGATGGAACTGCAGCTCTTCCGGATGCAGCGGCTCACCATAGCGTTCGATGTAGGCCGGGCTGGCGAACACCTGCGTGCGCAGGCTGCCCAGCTTGCGTGCCACCAGGTTGGAATCGGGCAGGGCACCCACGCGCAGGGCCAGGTCCGCCTCACCTGCAATCAGGTCCAGCTTCTCGTTGCCCATGTGCATGTCCAAGCGGATCTCTGGATACTGCGCATGGAACTGGCCCAGCAGCGGTGCAATCCAGGTGATGCCGATCGAGTAAGGCACGGTGAAGCGCAGCCAGCCGCGCGGACCGGACTGCAGCTGGCTCACCGCGCTCTCGGCTTCTTCCAGCTCGCGCGCGATGCGCTGGCAATGTTCGTGGTAGATCGAACCCGCTTCGGTCAGGCCGAGGCGGCGGGTGGTCCGGTGCAGCAGGCGCGCACCGAGGCGCGTTTCCAGCTCCTGCACTTTGCGGCTGACCGTGGTCTTGGGCAGGCCGAGCGATTTGGCAGCGGCAATGAAACTGCCTTGCTCGACCACTTTGACGAAGATCAGCGTCTCGTTGAGATCGTGGGACATGGTCTGGGATCCTGGACGTCGGGGATGGGACAATCGTGACAGAACGATTGGACCGGGAGCGGGATGATTATTCCCCTTAATCAGGACTAATCAAGTAAAGGTTTGAGGTCTATCGTGGCGCCATTCGTTATTTGGAGCCCGTCCGCCATGAGCCTGCGCAACATTCTTGCCCGTCTCCGGAACGCCGGCCAGAGCACCCTGGACCTGGCAATGACCGTTGAAGTCCGCCCGAGTTCCTTGGTACACAAGGACTTCCGTGAGTTTACCGCGCCGATGCGTCAGCAGCGTGGCGGTGCCATCCGCCTGGCCCCGCACAAGGGCGACCGGCTGCGTCGAATCGGGACTATCCCGGATTTGGGAGGAAATGTCCCGTGAATGGGATGCTGACGCCCGAAGTCCTGGTCCTCGGCGGCACCGGTGCCGTCGGCCAGGGCGTAGTTGGCGCACTGCTGGAAGCCGGCAGCCCGGTGCTGGTGGTCGGTCGCGACCCGGGCCGGCTGGCGGCGCTGCATGAGCAGTTCGCCGATGAGCCGGGCCTGGAGACGCTGCTGGGTTCGCTCAGCGATGACGGCTCGGCGCGCGCACTGGCCGAACGCATCGCGCATCGCCCGCGTCCGCTGGCGGCAGTGATCGCCGCAATGGGCGGCCCTTACCGTCGCGGCCGGGTGACTGACCGCAACGGCGATGAACTGCTGGGCGCGATGCAGGCCGATCTGATGCCGCACGTGCACGCAGTGCGTCATCTGCTGCCGCTGCTGCAGGACAACGTGCATGCGCGCCGCTACGTGATGATCGGCAGCCCGGCCAATGCCAAGCCATGGGCGGGCTACGGCGAAACCTCGATCACCACTGCGGCGCTGCGTATGTACGCGCAGGTGGTGCACCAGGAAGCCCAGGCATTGGGCGTGCGCGCGCAGATGCTGGAAGTCTGCAGCCCGGTGTGTACGCCGGCCAACGCGGCCAATGCCTGCATCGAGTGGCCCAGCTCACTGCTGGTCGGCCGTCGCGTGGTCTCCCTGCTCGACGGCTGCCGCGACAACCGCGCCATCGTCCGCTGCGACAGCAGTGATGCCGAACTGCCGCGCGGCCTGCTGCACCTGGACGTTCCTCCCCTGTGGCGCGATACCGCAGGCGTCGCTTGACCTCGACCATGGTTGAGGTCGCAGGATACGCCGCCTGTTTTTGCAACACGTTCTCATCTAGCTGTACCACCCCTCCGTACGGATGCATGCCATGACTTCCCCCAATTCCACCCCACATCGTTTCGGCCATCGCATCGCGATGGTCGGCGTGTCGATCCTCGCCGCAGCCGTGCTGGCGGCCTGCAGCGGCGGCCACGCCGAAGAAGCCGGTGCACCGCCGCCGCCGCAGGTCAGTGCTGCACCGGTGCTGGTCAAGCAGGTCAGCCAGTGGGACGAGTTCAGCGGCCGCGTCGAAGCGGTACAGAGCGTTGAACTGCGCCCGCGCGTGTCCGGCTACATCGACAAGGTCAACTACGTCGAAGGCCAGGAAGTGAAGAAGGGCGAAGTGCTCTTCACCATCGACGCGCGCAGTTACCAGGCCGAGTACGATCGCGCCGCTGCCGAACTGGCCCGCGCCCGCACCCAGGCCACGCTGGCCCGCAGTGAATCCGAGCGTGCCAAGCGCTTGTCCGAGCAGCAGGCCATTTCCACCGAGACGGCCGAGCAGCGTCGCGCTGCGGCTGACCAGTCCGGTGCCGCCGTACAGGCGGCGCAGGCTGCGCTGGATGCGGCCCGCCTCAACCTGGAGTTCACCAAGGTGCGTGCGCCGATCGACGGCCGTGCCGGCCGCGCGATGGTCACCGCCGGCAACCTGGTCACCGCCGGCGACAGCGCCAGCGTGCTGACCACGCTGGTCTCGCTGGACACCGTGTTCGTCTACTTCGATGCCGATGAAAGCACTTTCCTTCGCTATGCACAGATGGCACGCAAGGGTGAACGCCCGAGCGAGCGTGACAGCGATCTGCCGGTGAAGGTCGGCCTGTCCGGCGAAGAGGGTTACCCGCATTCGGGCAAGGTCGACTTCCTCGACAACCAGGTGGCACGCAGCACCGGCACCATCCGCGTCCGCGCGCTGCTGGACAACGCCGACCGCCAGTTCACGCCGGGCCTGTTCGCCCGCGTGCAGTTGCTCGGCAGCGGCCAGTTCCAGGCCCTGCTGATCGACGAGAAGGCTGTTCTGACCGACCAGGATCGCAAGTACGTGTACGTGGTCGACAAGGATGGCAAGGCCCAGCGCCGTGACATCCAGCTCGGCCGCACCGCCGACGGCCTGCGTATTGTCGAGCATGGCCTGGTGGCCGGCGACAAGGTGATCATCGACGGCGTGCAGAAGGTCTTCATGCCGGGCATGCCGGTGCAGGCCAAGGCCGTGGCGATGCAGCCGCAGGCTGCGCCGCCGGCACCGGGCCGCGATGCCACCGCCGCGCTGAACCACTGATCCGCCGTCTCCTGATCCGCGTCCCCGCTTAGCTGCCGGCGCCAGCAGCAGCCTTCTCTGCCTTCGTCATCTCGGCGAGGGGCGGGGAGGCTGTTGCCCGCCGAACGCCTTTCCCAGGAATTCCTCCATGGACTTTTCCCGTTTCTTCATCGACAGGCCGATCTTCGCGGCGGTGCTGTCGATCGTGATCTTCGCCGCAGGCCTGATCACGATTCCAATCCTGCCGATCAGCGAGTACCCGGAAGTGGTGCCGCCGTCGGTGGTCGTGCGCACGGTGTATCCGGGCGCCAACCCCAAGGTCATTGCCGAGACCGTCGCCACGCCGCTTGAAGAGGCGATCAACGGCGTCGAAGGCATGATGTACCTGAAGTCGGTCGCCGGCTCGGACGGTGTGCTGCAGATGACCGTCACCTTCCGCCCGGGCACCGACCCGGACGCGGCGGCGGTGAAAGTGCAGAACCGCGTGGCGCAGGCGCAGGCGCGCCTGCCCGAGGACGTGCGCCGGCAGGGCGTGACCACGCAGAAGCAGTCACCGACCTTCCTGATGGTGGTGCACCTGACCTCGCCGAACGGCAAGTACGACACCCTGTACCTGCGCAACTACGCCCGTCTGCACGTCAAGGATGCGCTGGCGCGTATTCCGGGCGTGGGTGACGCGCAGATCTTCGGTGGTGGTGACTACGCCATGCGCGCCTGGCTGGACCCGGACAAGGTCGCCTCGCGCGGCCTGACCGCCAGTGACGTAGTGCGCGCCATGCGTGAGCAGAACGTGCAGGTCTCGGCCGGCCAGCTCGGCGCCGAACCGCTGCCGAACAGCCAGTTCCTGACCCTGATCAATGCCCAGGGCCGCCTGAAGACTGAAAAGGAATTCGGCGACATCGTGCTCAAGAGCGGTGTTGATGGCGAGATCGTGCGCCTGGCCGATGTGGCCCGCCTGGAACTGGGTGCCGGTGACTACACCCTGCGTTCGCAGCTGGACGGCAAGAACGCGGTGGGTATCGGTATCTTCCAGTCGCCGGGTGCCAATGCACTGGAGATCCGCGACCAGGTCATCTCGACGATGGACGAGATGCAGAAGACCATGCCGGCCGACGTGAAGTACGAAGCCGTGTATGACACCACCATCTTCGTGCGCGACTCGATCAAGGCCGTGGTCTCCACGCTGCTGGAAGCGATCGCGCTGGTGGTGCTGGTGGTGATCCTGTTCCTGCAGACCTGGCGTGCGTCGATCATTCCGCTGATCGCGGTGCCGGTGTCGGTGGTCGGTACTTTCGCCGCGCTGTACCTGCTGGGCTTCTCGATCAATACGCTGAGCCTGTTCGGCCTGGTGCTGGCGATCGGCATCGTGGTGGATGACGCGATCGTGGTGGTGGAGAACGTCGAGCGCAACATCGAAGAAGGCCTGTCGCCCACCGCCGCGGCCCACCAGGCCATGCGTGAGGTGTCCGGCCCGATCATCGCGATCGCGCTGGTGCTGTGTGCCGTGTTCGTGCCGATGGCCTTCCTGTCGGGTGTCACTGGCCAGTTCTACAAGCAGTTCGCGGTCACCATCGCCATCTCCACGGTGATCTCGGCGATCAACTCGCTGACCCTGTCGCCGGCCCTGGCCGCGCGTCTGCTGAAGGCCCATGGAGCGCCGAAGGACGGCCCGAGCCGCTTGATCGACCGCCTGTTCGGCTGGGTGTTCCGTCCGTTCAACCGCTTCTTCAAGTCCAGTTCGGAGAAGTACGAGCGTGGCGTGGCCCGCATCCTCGGCCGTCGTGGTGCGGTGTTCGTGGTCTACGCGATCCTGCTGGTCGGTACCGGTGTGATCTTCAAGCTGGTGCCGCCGGGCTTCATCCCGACCCAGGACAAGCTGTACCTGATTGCCGGTGTGAAGCTGCCGGAAGGTTCGTCGATCGCGCGTACCGATGAAATGCTGCGCAAGGTCGCCAAGATCGCCCAGGAAACCGATGGCGTGGCCCACACCATCTCGTTCCCGGGTTTGAACGCGCTGCAGTTCACCAACACGCCGAACACCGGTGTGGCGTTCATTCCGCTCAAGCCGTTCGCCGAGCGTCATGGCCGTACCGCCGCGCAGATCAACGCCGAGATCAACCAGAAGATCGCCGGCCTGCAGGAAGGCTTCGCCTTCTCGATGATGCCGCCGCCGATCCTCGGCCTGGGCAACGGCAACGGCTACCAGATGTTCATCGAGGACCGCGGCAACCTGGGTTACGGCGCGCTGCAGAATGCTGTACAGGCAATGCAGGGCACCGTTGCGCAGACGCCGGGCATGGCCTTCCCGATTTCCAGCTACCAGGCCAATGTGCCGCAGCTGGATGCCGAGGTCGACCGCGTCAAGGCCAAGGCACAGGGCGTGCAGCTCACCGAACTGTTCGACACGCTGCAGACCTACCTCGGCTCGGCCTACGTCAACGACTTCAACCAGTTCGGCCGTACCTGGCAGGTCATCGCGCAGGCGGACGGTCCGTACCGCGAAACGGTCGAGGACATCGGCAAGCTGCGTACCCGCAATGACCGCGGCGAGATGGTGCCGATCGGTTCGATGGTCACCATCAAGCAGACCTTCGGCCCGGACCCGGTGCTGCGCTTCAATGGCTATCCGGCAGCGGATCTGGCCGGTGAAGCCGACCCGCGCCTGCTGTCTTCGGCCGAGGCGATGAACAAGCTGACCGAGATCGCCGGCAAGGTGCTGCCGGTGGGCATGACCACCGAATGGACCGACCTGAGCTACCAGCAGGCAACCCAGGGCAAGGCCGCCTTCATCGTGTTCCCGGTGGCGATCATGCTGGCCTTCCTGGTGCTGGCCGCACTGTACGAGAGCTGGTCGCTGCCGCTGGCGGTGATCCTGATCGTGCCGATGACCCTGCTGTCCGCGCTGTTCGGCGTGTGGCTGACCGGTGGTGACAACAACGTGTTCGTGCAGGTCGGCCTGGTGGTGCTGATGGGCCTGGCGTGCAAGAACGCGATCCTGATCGTCGAATTTGCCAGAGAGCTGGAGATGGGCGGCAAGGGTATCGTTGAAGCTGCGCTGGAAGCCTGCCGCCTGCGCTTGCGCCCGATCGTGATGACCTCCATCGCGTTCATCGCCGGCACCGTACCGCTGGTGCTGTCGCACGGTGCAGGTGCCGAGGTGCGCTCGGTGACCGGTATCACCGTGTTCGCCGGCATGCTGGGCGTGACCCTGTTCGGCCTGTTCCTCACCCCGGTGTTCTACGTGGCCCTGCGCAAGTTCGTCACCCGCAACGGTGGTGGCCAGCTGGTGCAGCACGGCGAGCCGACCATCCACCACTGACATGGAACCCCGTCGCCGCCGGTCGCTGGCCGGCGGCGGCTTCCCCCTCACGAGGCAAGAATCCATGAACTCTCATCAGAACAAGATCGCGCTGGTCACCGGCGCCACCCGCGGCATCGGCGCCGAGACCGTGCGCCAGCTGGCCCAGGCCGGCGTGCATACGCTGCTGGCCGGCCGCAAGCGCGAGACCGCCGTAGAGCAGGCGCTGAAGCTGCAGGCCGAGGGCCTGCCGGTGGAAGCCATCCAGCTGGACGTGACCGATGCCGCCAGCATCGCCGAAGCGGTCGAGCAGGTACGCCAGCGCCATGGGCGCCTGGACATCCTGGTCAACAACGCCGGCATCATGATCGAGAACCCGGCACAGGCGCCGTCCGAACAGTCGCTGGATACCTGGAAGCGCACTTTCGACACCAACGTGTACGCACTGGTTGCGGTGACCCAGGCCTTCCTGCCACTGGTCAGGCAGGCCAAGTCCGGGCGGATCGTCAACGTTTCGAGCGTGCTCGGCTCGCAGACCCTGCACGCTGATCCGACCTCGGGCATCTACGATTTCAAGATCCCCGCGTACAACGCCTCCAAGGCAGCGGTGAACAGCTGGACGCTGGCGCTGGCGCATGAACTGCGCAGCACCCAGATCAAGGTCAATACCGTGCATCCGGGTTACGTGAAAACCGATATGAACGGCGGCCACGGCGAGATCGAGATCAGCGAAGGCGCGCGCTCCAGCGTGCAGATGGCACTGATCGGCCATGAAGGTCCGAACGGCAGCTTCACCTACCTGGGTGAGGTGCTGCCATGGTGATCCGCACGTTGGCGATGGCTGTCTCCAGCCTGGTGCTGGCAGGCTGTGTCAGCGTCGGCCCGAACTACAAGGCCCCGGTGCAGGAACCGGTGGTGCTGCAGGGGGCGCAGCAGCCGGTGTTCAGCACCACCTCGCCGGTGGCGAGCTGGTGGGCGCAGTTCGATGATCCGGTGCTGGAAGAACTGGTTCACGGCGCACTTTCGGACAACCTGGACCTGCGCGTGGCCGTGGCCCGCGTCAGCCAGGCCCGCGCGGTGTTCGTCGAAAGCCGCTTCGACCAGGCGCCGCATGTCACCGCAGGCGGCAGTTACGATCGCCGCAAGCAACCCGATCCGCAGCTGGGTGGGCAGCGGGTGTTCAGTGAAAGCTACCAGCTCGGCTTCGATGCGGGCTGGGAGCTGGATCTGTTCGGCCGCAAGCGCCGTGCTGCAGAAGCCGCCCGTGCCGACCTCGATGCCGAGCAGGCCAACCTGGCCGACGCACAGGTACTGATCGCCGCCGAAGTGGCGCGCAACTACTTCGAGCTGCGCGGCACACAGAAGCGCATCGCCGTGGCCCAGCACACCCTGGTCAATCTGCGCGAGACGCAGAAGCTGACCGAGGCACGCTGGGAGCTGGGCGCCGGCAGCGAGCTGGACGTGCAGAGCAGTCGTGCGCGGCTGAAGGCGATCGAGGCCGACATTCCGCTGCTGGAAGTGGCCGAAACGCAGTCGCGCAACCGCCTGGCGGTTCTGCTGGGCCAGCGTCCGGAAACGCTGACCGCCATGCTTGCGCCGCACGA
This sequence comes from Stenotrophomonas sp. GD04054, assembly GCF_029836955.1. Classification (NCBI taxonomy): domain Bacteria; kingdom Pseudomonadati; phylum Pseudomonadota; class Gammaproteobacteria; order Lysobacterales; family Lysobacteraceae; genus Stenotrophomonas; species Stenotrophomonas sp. GD04054. Next base: position 23,564 of record NZ_JAOECR010000036.1, read on the forward strand.
AGTGCCGGCATTCGCCAAGGCGCTGCCGCTGGGCGATACCCGCGAGCTGCTGCGCCAACGCGCCGACGTGCGCGTGGCCGAGCGTCGTCTTGCTGCCGCTACCGCGCGGGTGGGCGTGGCCACGGCGGATCTGTTCCCGCGGCTGTCGCTGTCCGGTTTCGTCGGCTTCCTCGGTGGCGATGCCAGTGGCCTGGTCAATGGCAACAACAAGGCCTGGTCGCTGACGCCGTCGCTGAGCTGGGCGGCCTTCGATTTTGGCACCGTGCGTGCACGCCTGCGTGCCAGCAAGGCCGAGGCCGAAGGCGTGGCAGCACAGTATGAGCAGACGGTGCTGCTGGCACTGGAAGACACCGAGAACGCGCTGACCCGCTATTCCAAGCAGCAGGCGCGGCTGGCGATCGTGGTCGAGCAGGCGCAGGCGGCACGCCGTGCCGAGTCGCTGGCGCAGATCCGCTATCGCGAGGGCTCGGAGGACTTCCTGACCCTGCTGGATGCGCAGCGTACGCAGCTGGCAGCCGATGATGCGTTGGCCGCGGCCGAGTCCGAGGTCAACGTCAGCGTGGTGGGGGTGTACAAGGCGCTGGGTGGTTGGGGTCAATCACCGCAGCCGGCGAGTGTGGCGCAGGTGCAGTAACCGCAGGGGACGGAAGCAGTGGCTTCCGTCCCTTTCTTCTTTCAGGGCCAGCGATTGGCCGGTACCTCGCGCTCGCGCATGCGCACGATGCAGAAGCGATGGCCGGTCGGTGCTTCCATCACCCACCAGCGTTTGACGAAGCCTATCCGCCGCGCGCCGAGCTTCTCCAGGCGGTCGGCCTCGGCGTCGATGTCGTCACTCTCGATGTCCAGGTGCACCCGTGAAGGGTGATTGACGCGTTGCACCTCCACGTTCAGGCCTGCGGGCGCGCCCTGCAGGTCGGCGTACTCGGCGCCGTCTTCGGCATAGGCGGGCTGCGCCTGCAGGCCGAGCGCGGCAGACCAGAAGCGGGCACCTTCGTCGGCGGGAATGCCCTCGCAATCGATGATGAAACCGGCCAGGCGGCTCTGGTGTGCCATGCCTTTCTCCACAGTTCGGGAACGGGGGCAGGGTAGCGCGGTGTGTGCTGTGGACGTTGTCACAGTCGTGACGTTTCTGACTCTGCCGGAAGCCGTGTCCGCCGTGTAACTAGTGGGGGCAGATTCCAGGGAGTAAAGACGATGAGCGATGACAGGCGGGATACCCAGCGCATGCTGTTTGGCGACCCGGGGCCACCCGGCGCGGGCCTTTCGGTGGCGGTCGTTGTGCTGCTGGTGCTGGCGACGATGGCCGCTGCGATCGGTTTCCTGCGACTGCCTGATCCGATGCTGGGGCTGGGCCTGATCGGCGTTGCCGTGTTCCTTGCTGTCGGCGCCCGCATCTGCCAGGCGCGCAACCAGCACCTGGCGTTGTACCGGCTGTTGTCGCGGCAGCCGCGGTAGCCACGGCGGCCGCAGAGATTCAGTGCTTCGGCCAGTCCAGCTCGACCACCAGCGGGAAGTGATCCGACGGCAGCACGCCGTCGATGCGGCGGTCATCGGTGAGGAAACTGCGGGCATGGAAGCCGCGCACCAGCACCCAGTCCAGCTGCACGGTGGCCTTGCCGGTGAAGTCGTGGAAGGTCAGGCGTGGTCCCTGCGGTGCATTCACCTGCGTGCGTGTGTCCTGCAGCAGGCGGGTGAATGCCTTGTAGGTGTCACCGCCGGGCTCGCTGTTGAAGTCACCGGTCAGGACCACCGGCAGGTCGGCAGGCAGGGCTTGCAGGCGCTTGCCGATCAGCTCGGCACCCTTCACCCTGCGCGGTTCGTCCTCGTCGCGGTAGGGCAGGTGGGTATTCATGAAGTAGAAACGGCGGCCATCGTCCAGGCGCCGGAACAGGGCCCAGGTGACCATGCGCGGGTACAGGTTGCCCCAGGTGATGCTGCCGGGTACTTCTGGCGTATCGGATAACCAGAAGTTGCCGGATTCCTCGATGGCCAGCACCTTGCTGTCGTAGAACACGCCCATGTGTTCATCGCCGCTGCCACCGCGGCGGCCTTCACCGAACCAGCGGTAGCCGGGCAGATGCCCGGACAGGAAGTCGGCCTGTTCCTTCACCAGCTCCTGCGTGCCGATCACGGCCGGGTGTGCATCGAGGATGACCTTGACCATGGCATCGCGACGGTCCGGCCAGCGCTTGCCCGGTTCGGTATCGGCCGGGGTACGGACATTGAACGACATCACTTTCAGTGGCACCGGCGCAGCAGCCCAGGCGACGGCAGGCAGAGCAAGCGCCAGCAGCGCACACAGCGCAGGGCGACGGAAACGCGACAACATCGTGGAATCCCTCCATTCCATGAAAACGGTTTCATGAAGCATGCCATGGACGGTGGGGTCGGCGATATGCCGGGATGGGCGGATGGAAGATGCCGGGCGGGCGGTGAAGGTCCCGCCCGGCGGATCGCGCGGGCGCGATCAGGGGTCGTAGATCATCCCGTTCTCGTCACGGTTGTAATGACTGGTGACTTCGCGGGTGCCGTCGTCGTAGACCACGTACGACGTGCAGCGCTGGTGGAACACGTTGCCAGCGATGCGGAAGGGCACACACTCTTCCTGGACCTCGATGACCTCGGCAGCCGTTGTGATGGCGACGGGGGCCAGCATCAGCACGGCCAGCACGGTGGCAAGCGAACACACCGATACGCCTTTATGCAGTCTCATTCCCACACTCCTTGTCGATGAGGATTACATCAGATACGGGTTGCCGTATTCGTCGATCCAGTACTCGGTGAGGAAAATCTCGCCGTCCGCATCGGGCATGGTCACGATGCAATGCTGGTGGATGCGGTAGCGCTCCACTTCAAATGGTTCGCAGCGCGTCACGCTGCCGGGTGGGCTGGTAACCCCGGCATTGGCGTTGCCGCTCGACATCATTCCAGCGAAGGCCACGGCCAGTGCGGCCATCGAGGCCAGGTGCAGTTTCATGGGCATCATCCTTGTGTCTGCAATCGCGCATCTGCGCGGTGTCGTGCAACTACCCCCGGGTAGAGCATGCACCCGAGCGGCAGCTGCTGCATGTGCGCCGGCCCGGCGGGCGGCCCGGCGCAGTCCCCTGCCGGCTCAGTCGCGCAGGTAAGGGTTGCCGTACTCGTCGATCCAGTACTCGGCTTCGTACACGTTGCCGAACTCATCGGTGTAGGTTTCCGTGCAGTGCTGGTGGACCCGGTTGTGGTCCACTTTCACCGGCACGCACGAAACATTTTCTTTCGGTCCCCCGGCATTGGCGTCCGCCACCGGAGCCAGGGTTGCCGTTGCCATCACCAACGCGGCCATCGCGGCCAGTTGCAGTTTCATAAGCATCGTCCTTGCTTTCTGCAATCGCGCACATGCGCATGGCGTGTGTAACACGCGAACCAGAGCGCCGGAAGTGTCTTGCCCGGATCAGTCCTCGATCTCGCCGCGCCGACTGGCAGCACGCACCGCCTGCGCGGTGGTTGCCACGCCCAGGCGCTGGCGCGCGCGTCGCAGATGATTCTCCACCGTACGGGCGGAAAGCCCCAGCGTGGCCGCGATTTCCGCCTGGCGACGGCCGGCGGCGACCCAGCGCAGCACCTCGCGTTCGCGCGTGCTCAACGCACTTCCGGAAAGCTCGGTGGGCGTCTCGGAAAGCCGGCGTGCGGCACGGAATGCTGCAGCTGCAGCAGCATCCAGCAGCAGTCGCGCGCTGGCCGATGCATCGATCGCTGTCCCGGCAAAACTGATCGCGCCTTCCAGCCCTGTGGTGCCGAACACCGGCACCTGCAGACCGTGCAGGCCTTCACCACGTGGCTGCTTTACCACCTGATAGCGTTCGCCGCGAACGCCCTGGCGCTTGCTCCAGAAGAACGGCGCGTCACTGTCCAGAACGTGGCGATTGACCGGACAGGCGTGCAGGTAGCGCGCGAGGTCGGTAGTGCTGCCGTCGCCGAACCAGTCGCCCTCGATCCAGTACACGCGCTGGGTACCGCGTTCCAACCCCGTGCCGGTGGCGAACACCAGCACGCGGTCGTAGCCCAGCGGTGCACAGATGCCGCGCAGTACCGCGCCCACCGTACTCAGTGAGCGGGCGCGTTCCAGTTCCAGCAACGCCTGCACCAGATCGCTCACGCCAGTCAGCGCCCGGCCAATGCGTCGAGCAGCGTGCGCGCGGCCAGCTTGCCCAGCGCATTGCCGGCCAGCGGGCTGTCGCCGGTCAGCAGCAGGCGGTCCTGCAGCACGCTGCCATCGATGCCGTCGTTGACGATCTGCACGCCCTGCTGCGCCAGGCGCTCACCGAAGAACCACGGCAGCTGCCCGGGCATGTAGCCGATCTCTGGCGTCTGCCGGTCCATCGCATCGGGGAAGGCACAGATGCGGTAGCCGCGGAACAGCGAGCCACCCTCGGCCTCGTCAACGCCTGCGGCCAGCAATGCGGCCGGGCCGTGGCAGAGGGTGATGATGTGACGTTGCTCGGCCATCGCCCAGTGCAGGGCCGCCTTTACCGCGCGACTCTGCGGCAGCCCGATGAGGGCGCCGTGGCCACCGGGAATGAACACGGCTGCATAGTCCGACGCGGCATCGAGGCCTGCCACCACTTCTTCCAACGGCAGTGGCTGGCGGAAGCGGGCTTCGTAGCGGTCGTACAGTCCGCCGATCTCCTTGTCCTCATGCGGGAACGCCCACCACTCGAACTTGGCGGCGTTGCCGGACAGCGTCGCCACATCGATGTCGAAGCCGGCCTTGTCCAGGTGGTACATCGGCAGCAGGGTTTCCACCGGATGGTTGCCGGTGGAGAACAGGTGGCCGTTGGCGGTGGGCAGATAGCGTTCGTCCGCAGCGATCATCAGCACCTTCCAGCGGCCATCGCGGCGCGCGTCGGGATAGTCGGCGCCGGACAGGTCGCTCTTCGCCGATGTGAACTGTGACAGCGAGTACGGCGACGGGAAGAAGGCGTCGCGCTCGGCCGGATCGGGGCTGGGGTGGCGGCTGGGCTCTTGCGTGTTCATGCGGACCTCCAGTGGGGTAGTGGAGCCAGCATAGAAGGGCGGATGCGTACAGGCGATGAGGGTTTTCCCCTCATTCGCCCCCTGCTATTTCACCACGGCGCCGTGCTGTTGCATGTCTTCATGCAGGATCCGCCGCAGTTCGACGATGGCCGGCGTGGCTTCCTGCACGCTGTGCCCGGACACGATCACCTTCTCCGAATCCGCGTGCGGAAGGTGCGAGCTCCAGTAGGGCACCAGCCCGTCGTCGGTCTTTTCCAGCGGACCATCTGCCTTGGCGCGCGCGATGATCGAGTGGTAACGCACCTTCGGTGCCATCGGCAGGTCGGCCACGGCGCGCACGAAGGGATCGTCCTTGTCCAGGTTCTGGATGCTGTTCATCTGGTAGCCGTGCTTGCCGTCGTTGCGATCGATCTTGCCGTCGTTGGCGATGGTGGCCACGTCCTCCAGGACGGTCAGTGGCAGCCGTACCAGGCGGCCGATCCAGCGGCCGAGGCGGGTGCTCGCCACATCGGTACCGCGGTGCGGCGTGGCAATGAATACCACGCGCGATACTTCCGGTTCCGGCAGGAAGGTCAGCACCGGCGCGCCCTTGGTGCGCAGCAGCTCCTGCTGCGCAGGCGTCATCTGTGCGGTCGCCAGCAGGGTCTCTACCAGGTGGTCGCCGGAAGAAGACACCATCAGCCGTGAGATCACCCCACCCATGCTGTGCCCGACCAGCACCATGTCATGAGAGGCCTGCGCCTTGCCGCTGGGGTCGAAGTGCTTGAACACCTCATCCAGCGTGTGGCGCATCGCATCGTGGCTCATCGCGATGGGCATGTTGGTCGGGTAGTAGAACTGCCAGACCTGGAAGTCCTGGCGGATCTCGTCGTCGCGCATCAGCTCGTTGGCGACGTTGACCCAGGCTTCCGGGCTGCTGGCCAGGCCATGGATCATCAGCAGCACGCGGCGGTTCGGGTCGTAGGGCTGCATCATGTACAGATGCGGCGTGTCGATGCCGCCCTTGCCACCGAACAGCGAACGCAGCGATTGGTGGCTGAAATTGGAGCGCGCCAGCCACAGTGCGTAGCCTGCGGTGAAGTTCGCGGCCAATGGCACCTGCTGCCCATGCAGGGTGACTTCCGTGACCTGGTAGGGATCGTGGATCTCCAGTTCCGGCTCGTCGTCGTGCAGTACTTCCCACAGGTTCTTTCCGGAGAAGCGCAGCAGCACCGTCATCGATGGCGACGGCATCTCGCTCCAGCTCTGCGTGACGGGCGTGGTGGCCTGCGCGGTGGCTGTGGTGGCCGGCGGCGTGGTGGCCGTAGTGGCGGCTGGATCATCCATCACGGCCACCAGTTCGGCACCGAAGCCATCGCGGCGATGCACGCTGCGCAGCGTGCCGGTGAACGACAGCGAGGCTGCCGGTACCAGTTCGGTGGGCGTACGCGTATCCAGCGGTGATGCTTGGCCCGACGGCGCCAGCACGAACGTCCAGCGGCCCAGCTGGAAGTGGCTGGCTTCACCATGCACGCGCCCGGTGGCATAGGCGTTGTACAACTGTACCGAGGCTTCCTGCACGGCCAGGTTGTAGTAGTCGCGCACCTGGGTCTGGCGGTCTTCGAAACCGCGCTGGTTGGCCGTGCGCTCGGTGAAGAACAGGTAGGCGTAGGCCTGCCGCGCGACCTGCATCCACGCGTCCAGGCGCGGCTGGAAGTCCGCATCCAGTTCGGTGATCGCGCTCTTGGCACGGCCTGACGTGGAGTACTCGCGCTTGGGCGCGGGCAAGGTCATCGCATACTGCAGCCACAGTTCGGCCAGGCTTGAGCGCTTGTCCTCCTCGCGCACCACGATGCTGCCTTCCATGGCCTCGATGCAGGGCAGGCCTGGCTTGGCGCAGACGCCTTCGTCGAGGCCGGCGACGCGCAGCGTCTCCATGGTGGCCGAACTGAGCTTGCCGGTGGTCAGGATGTCGCCGCGTTTCAGGGCGATGTACTGGCCGGGGGTGACCGAGGCCACCTGCACCGACGGCCCGAACTGGCGCAACGTCGCACAGCCGCCCAGGGTGAGCAGCACGGTGATGATGAGGGTCGTGCGGCTGATGAAGCCCAAGCCCGTGGTTGCCATACGATCCTCCTGCGCGGTGGCGCCACTCTAGCGGTCGGCATGTCAAAGCGGAAGATACCGGGCGGTCGGTTTGGAGCGCGGAAATGCCGCCAACCGGGCGATTCAGGCATTCCCGTGTGACACTGGGGTGAACAGGATGAATGCGGGGCTGCGATGCGATGGCTTGAGACCCGTGTTCCTCCGCCTCTTGTGATGCTGTTGTGCGCCGCCATCGGCTATATGGGCAGCCGATGGCAGCCGGGCGCGGCGCTGCAGCTACCCGTGCCGGAGTTGCTTGCGGGTCTGGTGATGGCCTTCGGCGTGGTATTGAACCTGCTGCCGAAGCTGGCCTTCCGGCGCGTGGGCACCACGGTCAACCCACTGCGGCCAGCGACGTCGAGCGTGCTGGTCACGCACGGCGTGTACCGCTACACGCGCAACCCGATGTACCTGGGCCAGGCCACTGTCCTGGCAGGTGCCATGCTGTACCTGCAGAATCTGACCGCACTGCTGGCCGTGCCACTGTTCGTGCTGTACATCAACCGATGGCAGATCATGCCGGAAGAGCGGGCACTGTCGGCCCGCTTTCCGGAGGCATACGCAGCCTTCCGCCAGCGCGTATGGCGCTGGCTCTAGCGCGGGTCAGGCAGTCACGGTGTGATCTGGCATTTCACGGCAGCGGAATAACCTTCGTAATCGTCACAGGCAATCACGTGCAGGGTGTGGTGCTTGTCGATGCGCTTCACATAGGACGGTGCTTCGGTGTTGGCGTATTCGTTGACCGTGGTCACCGACCAGGTCTTGGCCAGGCGCTTCGGGTCGACACCGTTCAAGTAGACGAAGATGCTCTTCTCGCCCTCGGCGACATTCACGTCGGCATGGGTGACGGTACCGCCGAACAGGGCGATCGGCGTGGTTTCCGGCTCGAACGTGCCACCAGGCTTCCTGGCCAGGCCGGCTGCCTGCAGGGCATCGATGGCCTCGGCTTCGCTGAAGGTCGAGCCTGCCTTGCAGGCCAGCAGGGCTTCGAGTGTTGCGGTGCCGGGCGGCGCGATGGCGGGTGCAGCCGCGTGCGCAGCTGGGGTCGCGGCACAAGCAGCCAGGAGCAGGGCAGAGGTGATGATCACGATTCTCATCGCAGGTCCTTCTGTAGGTAGTGGGCAGCAACACGGACGGAGGATGCCGCCTCATTGTGCGATGTTCCAGTCATTGCCGCGTGCAGCAATGGATCATGACCCATTCCGGCTGCCGTCGTCCGATTCAAGCAAGACGGCGCCGTCGCCGCGTTGTGACAACTGGTCGCCAGGGTTTCGCAACGGACAGTCCTTCAGTGACAGGCAACCACAGCCGATGCAGCCGTCAAGCTGGTCGCGCAGCTGGACCAGGCTGCGGATGCGCTCGTTCAGCATGTCGCGCCAGTTGCTGGACAGCCTTGCCCAGTCCTTCGAACTGGGCGCCCGTTCGGCTGGAAGATCATCCAGCGCGATCTTGATCGTGGCCAAAGGAACGCCCGCCCGCTGTGCGACCTTGATCACGGCAATGCGCCGCAGCACGTCGCGGCGGTAGCGGCGCTGGTTGCCGTTGTTGCGCCAGCCATGGATCAGTCCCTTGGCTTCATAGAAGTGCACGGTGGCAATGCTGACCCCGCTGCGACGCGCGACTTCGCCCACGGAAAGCGGAACGCTGACATCGATCTTCATGGCCGGGGTTCCTTGACCTCATCAATACATGAGGTTTTATAAGGCAGTTCCCTTTTTCCTGCATGTGAACCGTGGGCTGCAGGTCATGAATCATAGGTTTGAACGAAAATGGAACAGCAAGGCATCGCCGTCCCCGGCACCCGCTGGGGCGATCTCCTGTCCGGCCGCAATGCAGTGCGCTCACTTGCCCTGGCGGGCGGGGTCACACTGCATGCGGTCAACGTCTACATCGCCACCACCATGTTGCCAACCGTGGTGGAGGACATCGGTGGCCTGGATCTCTACGCATGGAACACCACGCTCTTCGTGGTCGCGTCCATCCTGGGTTCGGCACTGTCGATCAAGCTGCTTGAACGTGCCGGGCCTCGTGGAAGCTATGCACTGGCGACGCTCATCTTCGCAGCCGGTGCCGTGATCTGCGCGCTCGCGACCTCGATGCCGATGATGCTGGTGGGGCGACTGGTGCAGGGTGTCGGCGGCGGCTTCCTGTTCGCACTGGCCTACGCCATGATCCGGCTCGCGTTCGAAGAGCCGCTCTGGCCCCGCGCGATGGCCCTGGTTTCGGGGATGTGGGGCGTGGCGACGTTGATCGGACCTGCGGTGGGCGGCGTCTTCGCCGAATGGGGCGTATGGCGGGCCGCATTCTGGTCGGTCACCGCGGTTGCCGTGTTGTTCGCGCTGCTGGCGTCGAACGTCCTTCCGCAGAGGGAGGCATCGTCTTCAGCTGCGGCCAGGTCTTCGGTCCCGTGGCTGCAGATCCTGCTGCTGACCCTGGCCGTCATCAGCGTCTCCCTTGGCAGTACATCCTCGAGCGCAGTCAACAATTTCATCGGCATCGTGATGGCCGTGTTCCTCGCAGTGGTGCTGATGAGGATCGAGTCCCGAGCGAAGCAGACGCTGCTTCCTTCCGGCGCTCTCCGGCTCCGCTCGCCGCTGGCCGCGTTGTATGGGCTGATGTCGCTGCTGGTGGTGATGATCACCAGCGGCGAGGTCTTCGTGCCACTGTTCCTGCAGGTGCTGCATCAACAATCACCGCTTGCTGCGGGCTATCTCGCGGCGTTGATGGCGGCCGGTTGGACGCTCGGGTCGTTGGTCGGCTCCGGCTTCAGCGGGCGCGGCGTTGACCGGGCGTTGATGATCGGCCCGGCGCTGGGATGGCTGGGCATGATCGGGCTGGTGCTGTGGGTGCCGGCTGCCGGCAGCGGTACGTGGTTGCAGATGGTGCCGATCTGCGTGGCGCTGGCCGTCATCGGGATCGGCGTGGGCCTGGCCTGGCCTCACCTGCTGACACGCGTGTTGACCTCTGCACCGCCGGAGGAGCAGGAGCGCGCCGGTGCGTCGATCACCACCGTCCAGCTGTTCGCCACCGCGGCCGGGGCTGCGCTTGCCGGGATGGTTGCCAATGCAGCGGGACTGATCGAGCCGGGCGGGGCCGAGGGAACCGCGCGTGCGGCCCGGTGGCTGTTTGCCACCTTCGCGCTGGCGCCGATGCTGGGCATGCTGCTGGTGAAGCGATGCCGCTTGCCGGCGGACATGAACTGAGCAACGGAAGAGGGCGCAGCGACCTTGCCGGGCCACTGCGCCATGCCATCAGTTGCTGGCTGCCTTCACGGCTTCGGCCGCGTCAATGATGCCTGGCCCGCAGCCACCCGGGCAGTTCGCTGCGGCGATCGGGTGCGCAGTGCGACGCAGGATGTCCTTGACCTGGTCGGTGGTCTTGGGCACCGGCGCCACCGCTTGCATCAGCGCGACGATGCCAGCGACGTGAGGCGCCGCCATCGAGGTGCCGGACATGAAGTCGAAGGCGTTGTTACCCACCGTGGACAGGATGCCCTGCGCCGGATGCTGACGGGTCGGGGCGCAGTTGGCCTGGCTAGGTGGCGTGGCCAGCGGCAGGAACTCGCCGACGGACGCGCGGCAGGACCAGGTTTCACCACCGGGTGCGGTGATGTGGATGCCTGCGCCATAGTTGGAGTAGAACGCGCGTCGCCCGCCCTGATCGTTGGCAGCCACCGCGATCACGCCCTTGCAGTTCGCCGGGGCGAACTCGGACACATCCAGATTGCTGTTGCCGGCGGCGACCACCACGATGGTGCCCTGCGCGGTGATGTCGTCGATTGCATCCTGCTCGGCTGGCGAGCAGGCACGGCGGCCGCCCAGGCTGAGATTGATGACTTCGGCCGGGTTCGCATTGGCCGGGACGTTGGGCACGTTGATGCCGGCACTCCAGAGCATGCCATCGATGATGTCGGCGGAACCGCCATTGCCCTGGTTGCCGAGTACGCGCACCGGCACGACCTTCGCGTTGTAGGCCACGCCGGCCACGCCGATCTGGTTGTTGGTCACAGCAGCGACCGTTCCAGCGACGTGGGTGCCGTGTGCGATGCCCGAGGCATCGAAGGCATCGGCGTCGCGTCCATCGCCATCGTCGGAGCCGCCACAGCCGGGATTCATTCCGCCGATGATGCATTGCCAATCACTGAACGGACGGGTCGACGAGATCATGTCGTAGCCCGGCAGCAGGTTGGCCTGCAGGTCGTTGTTGTTGAGGTAGCCCGAATCGACCACAGCCACCACCACGCCCTGGCCAGTGGAGCGATCCCACGCGCCGGGCAGGCGCGCACCACTGGTCGGATTGCTATAGTGCCACTGCTCGCCGTAGCGTGGGTCGTTCGGTGTGGCGAATGCGCTCATCATGTAGTTCGGCTGCACATACTCGACGTCCGGATCGTCGGCAATGCGCTGCATCAGGATCTGCGCTTCCGGGAGGTCCAGTGGCTTGTCCGTGGTGACCACGTCGGCCCCGCCGCCCATGCGGCGTTGATGGGTTACGGACGCGGCTGCTGGCGGTGCGTTGCCGATCGAACGCTTGCTGCGCTGCTGGACGCCGAGGCGCTTCTTCAGCGCATCCTGCGCGGTGGTGGCGGAGACGCGCTTGCTGCTGCCGTCCCGGTACTTGACGATGAAACTGCTGTACTGCTCGTTGCTGGCCATGCCTCGCGTCCATACCCGTTCGGTGGGTTGGGCGAAGGCGGGGGCGCTGGCCAGGACCAGGGTGATGGCGCTGGCAAGGGAAACCCGAAGCGACGTACGCATGGATACAGTTCCTTTGTGGAAGATGTGTCGAACAGGCCGTGCCCTTCGGGCTCGGCTTGGATGTGAAGGGTGCAGGTGTCCCGTGGTCTCCTTTTGATGGCGACCAAGGACGAACGGCTTCGCGGACACATCCCCCCCAAGGAGAGGGTGGGAAATTTCTGAAGTGGTTTAGTGATGTCGAAAGCGAGAGAAGATGGCGGTTGCCGACATTGCTTGACGGCATCGGACCGCGATTGCGCCGGGGCGTCGAACTTCGCAGCGGCGTAGAGCAGCCAATAAAAAAGCCCGGAAACCCACGCTGGTGGAATTTCCGAGCTTCTCCGGTCCTTGACGAACCGTTCGTTGGTGGAGGTGGGCGGAGAGGTCTCAAAAGACCTGTAACTCACTGATTCCACTCATAATATTGGGGTGGCGACCGTTAGCGCGACGATACCTTAAACGATACATGATCCTAATTTGGTTGGGTGGCGCAGCGCAAGCCTTACGCATCGGCGATACTGACAACCACGCCAAGACATCTGCAAGGACGCTATGTGAGCACTCAGACTCCTCTCCGGGTTCGAGAGCGGGATAGGGTCGACCTGAACCTAACCTCTTGAACCTTCAGCAGATCGCAAACCGGACATGTGTCCTGTGTTGCGTCCTGCCTACCACAGCTGTCAACTGGTCTGCTACGGGATGGCCTTCACAAAGATAGATGCGGATAGCTCATAGTTGAGATCGGTGTCTTATGAATGGGTCACGTTCTTGATCGGGGCACCCCTATTTCACACGTCGCTTACTTTGCGCTCCGATTGCGATAATTTATAGGCGCCGACCTGTTCAGCTAGAGAGCTGATGAACCGTTACCAGCAAATTGTTGAGCTATCCGACGACTGCATCAAAGAGATCGATCTCGATGGCGTCGTGCGCGCGGTCAACGGAAAGGGTTTGAATCTGCTGAGAGCGTCTACTTTCTCTGACGTTTTGGACAAATCTTGGGTCGAGTTGTGGCCTGTTGCAGCGCACGACCGGGTGCTAGGAGCGCTTGAGTGCGCGAGAAACGGTGAGAGCTCTACCTTCGAAGCTTCATGCCCTGTTTTCGACGGTGAGCTTCGTGATTGGTGGGTGCGCGTCAGTCCACTCGTGGAAAACGGAGCGGTCGTTGGAATTTTAGCCGTTAGCTCAGACGTCACGGCGCGAAACCGTGCGATGAAGGCTGCTGAAGTGTTGCAGCTTGCGCTGGCGGATAGGGCAGAATTGCTGCGTAAAAGGGATGCATTTGGCAGTGACTCTAACGCCGGGACGATCAGAGACTTGGAGTCTAGGCTCTTGGCCACCAACTTGGCCTATCAAGAGCTCGAAGTGATGCATCACCAGGCAGCTGAGGAGCGTAAGTTCGCCCTAGCTGCCCAACAAGCTGCCGAAATGATAGCCGAGCAGGCTCAAAAGGGTGAGGCTGTTGGTCAATTGCTCGCGGGCGTGGTGCACGATCTGAATAACATTCTGCAATCTGCTGTCGCTGCGGTGGATCTGGTGCTGGGCAGTGGCGAGCTGAGCGAAGCAAACGCACGCTATTTGAAGGTGGCTGAAGCCTCACTGGAGCAGGGCGGCGCGTTGTCCAAGCGCCTTATCGGGTTTGCGCGGCGCCATCCGTATGAGCCGGAAGTGTTGAGTCTTTCCGAGCTCGTTCAGAGCATGACACCTCTTCTGCTGCAGGCGGTGGGTGACAAGGCCGAGTTCGTGGCAGACATCACTGAGCAGGCGTGCTGCGCTATGGTGGATCGAAACACGATTGAGCGTGCGCTGCTGAACTTGGTGATCAACGCGCGTGATGCTTGCCGACCAGAAGACCAGATAGTGGTCAGGACTGGGACCCAGAGGCTCCAGGGCCTCGATCCATCGGACGACCGTGTCGAAGGTGACTATGTGACTCTCAGCGTCATCGATACGGGGGAGGGGATAAGCGAAGATGTTAAGGAGCGGCTGTTCGAGGTCTACTTCACCACCAAGCCTGTCGGGCAGGGATCTGGACTGGGTCTTGCACAAGTCCATAGCGCCGTGCGTCAAGCCGGTGGATTTGTTACCGTCACTTCTGCGCTTGGGGAAGGGGCATGCTTCGAGCTCGCTTTGCCGAAGCTGAGTTGACTGGTGAACCGGGCTGCGCTGCTAAAGATAGGTCAATGGTGATCTACCGGCTGAAGTTCATTTGCGTTTATTCCTCCCTAGAAGAAAGCGCAGCCGCGTAGAATCATTCCGATCTCATGAAGCGGTCTGGAGGACCCCGGCGCTTGAAGTCAAGTTCTCCGGCATGGTTTCCAGGATTGATTTCGGCTACATCTCGGTGTTTACGCCGAAGGCCACCGCCTTTGTCGAAGAGCAATACGAGCGCAAGCAGAAAGCAGCACCGTCCTTCTGATCAACCATGAGGTGGCTATGCCGCATAGCAAGGTGTCGCGCCGCTGCCGACTGTTGAACGGACTGGCGCTTCTGTTCGTCGGACCGCTGACCTCTTGGTTAGCTTTCGGACTTCTGGTGCGGTTCCAAGAGTTACCGGCATCGCTGGACCGATTGCCTTTCACGTGGGCCTACTATCTGGGGATTACGGCGCTTCCCATGCTCTTCGGACTGATACTAACTGCATTTGTTCGACCTGCGTATGGATGGCTTGTCTATGCGCTGGGCAGTGCCTTTATGCTCTACGGTCAAGCCAAGTTGCTTGCCCTGCCGCCAGTCCACTGACAGAGATTCGCAATGCTGAAAGATTTTCCTCGCCCGCTGGCGTCCGTCATCGGTGATGTGGTGGGCAACCACACTCAGCATCACCAGACACTTGAAAACATGATGTATGAGGCCGGTGCATCTGGCGATCCACCGGAAGGTAGCTGCGTTCGAAAGGTGACAGAGTGGTTTGTAAGAGAGGGAAAGGATGACCCTTCCAAGTCGCTCACTATCCTTGGGAAATTCATCGAGACACTTATGGACGGCGAGGTGTCGCGTTGGGACCCCGACCGCGAGCTCACGGCTCGCAAGCGCATCACCGAGGCCCTCGCTCGCTACCAACTGAGCTACGCGTTTGGCGGAAGGATTTTGGGTGCGCACAGCGTGACCGCGCCCAGCCGAGCGTTCGCCGATGCGCTAAAAGAATTCTCTGTGGCTGAAGTCGAAGAAGAATTTGAGAGGGCACTTCGCTCTGTGGAGAGCGATCCAGCTTCTGCTGTGACAGCGGCATGTGCGATTGTTGAGGCGTTGTGCAAGCACTACATCGCTACGGAGGGCTTGGAACTACCTTCAAATCAGACCGTCAAGCCGCTTTGGGTAGTGGTCGCCAAGCACCTCAAACTGTCGCCTGAGCAGCTGGAAGATGATGACCTCAAGCGAGTTCTCGCGGGGCTTAGCTCGATCATTGACGGCATCGGCGCCTTCCGGACTCATGCGGGTAGTGCCCACGGGCAGCACAAGCGCACGTATAAGGTCGCTCCGCGCCATGCTCGACTAGTTGTTCACTCCGCGCACTCACTGTGCTTGTTTGTTGTGGAGACCTGGAAGGAACGCAAGAAGAGCGGTACAAGTAGGCTGAAGGCTTAAGGGGGGGGAGCTATGGGGATCGTTGGCTTTCTGAAGTCGCTTGTGGGGGCAAGGCGTCCAACTGCTCCTCAAGGTCAGGTGCCGCAAGAGGCTGGCTACAAGGCGTTCGAAATCACGCCAAGCGATGACGTGTTTGATTGCTACGACGCCGTATTCGACCAAGCGATGGCGAAGGTGTCGGGTCTCCCTGCGGAAGACGTAGACGCCATCAAGGACTACATCATTGCTGTTGAAGGAGGCTTCTTGAATGCTCACGGATACTACGAGCACGTATGGGAAAACTACTTCGCAGGTCGTTCTTGGCGATGGCTTGAACATGAGGAATGGCTATCGGTCTTCTCGGAACTGGGTCGCTTCCCGCTCAACTTTCCTCAGCCCGTGCCGTCTCAGCCGCCATCCGTTTCTTCATTGTTACAGCGGATGAAGGTTGCTGACTTGAAGCTGCTGTGTGAGTGCTGCTCAGTGAGTTTCAACTCAAAGACTAACAAGGCCCAGCTGATTGGGATGCTGGAACTGATTCCAAATATAGAGAGACAGCCGCAGCTCCAGGCCATCGCTTCTCAGCTCAACTCTGAGGCAAGGCGGTCCCTCTACTCTCTGCTCATGCGGACAATCCAGTTCCGGGCAATGAGCCTGCACAACAAGAGAAGAGCTCTCGCCATCGGAGTGACAGAGTTCAGGGTCATGCACACTTTCGAGCAGGATAGAGAGTTTGTGGATTTGGCTTGGAGGAGAGTGCCAGATGGACTTCCCCCTTTGTTTCCGGGTGACATGAGTGGATTACGCTCCGTAATCCCATCATTTGATAGCTAAGATCTGCAACCCTAAGGATGCCCGAAAGAAAGCTGCGGGGCTCTTTATTGCACTTTTCAATTTCTGGTGTTACTCGACTTATGGCGCCAAAGCATTGAGCTATTCGGCGAAATGTATTTGCCTCTAAAGATTATAGCTTCGAGGCCGATATGATGACTGGTGGTTGGATCTGTAAAGACAGATTGGCGCAAGTGCAAAGACGGAATGCTGAATTGTTCAATAAAAAGGAATTATTTTAATGTCGAAGAAAAGCAATGCAGTCGGTCTTATTGGGCTTTCATCGGTCGGCTCCGCCGTACTGTGGTTTGTTTATCCGGTAATAAACAATCCGGCGCTTAGCCTAGGATTGCGTGTCGGCATAGCCCTAGCATTCGCCATAACGCTTACGTTAGTTGCCGATAGTATTTACCTAAGCGTTATGCAGGCAGGTAGGACGGCAATTAAGGTGTTTGTAACCTTAATTTCAATTTATATCGCCATTTTTTTGGCTGGATTTGTTGTTTCCAGGTTGCTTGTTCTTTTTGGGTGGTGAATCAATCTTTTTTGCAAATTTAAATGTGAAATACACTAGGGGCACATAAATAAGTAGGGCGAGTGTGAACATTGACATACGCTAATTCCATGATTCTAATTTGAAGTATAAATAGCACGGTTTTGGTTTAAGTAAAGTGGGGCGCTATCGCCGCTTATCGCTCTTTGTGTTTTGTGGGCATGCTCGATCTGCAGCTGAATTTGAACTGATTCGCGATATTTGAATTCGAAGGGAAATATGAAAAAAAATCCAATGATTGTGGCCGCAGGCTTCGCTCTGGTCGCCTCTTTTGTCGCTTCGGCTCAGAGCCATTCGGTGAAGGGGCACTATCGCTCGGACGGTACCTACGTCCAGCCTCACCATCGTAGCAATGCGAATTCCACCAAGCTGGACAACTACAGCACCCAAGGAAATTACAACCCCTACAACGGGAAGTCCGGGACTGTAGATCCTTACAAGCCAACGCAGAGCAATCCATACGGTAGCCCCTACAACCAGCCGAGGACGCAGCAGCGTCGATCTGGCTACGGCTACTGAAGTCTAGGGCCCCGCAGATGCGGGGCCTTTTTCTGGCAATGTGCCAAACGGCAATGGTGGCCCGCGTCAGGTCGTCTCTGGCTTAGATGCCAGGCTTACCGACCACTGCCCATTTTCTTCCTGCTTGAGCGACAGGAGATCGTAGGTCTTCACCATGTTGAGAAGACCTGAATGCCCGTAGATGCCAGGGGAGAACCCGGAATCTGCTCGCTTCAGATAGGACCCTAAGGAATTAAGGCTAACCTTGCCCTCCGGAGTGCTACCGGCAAGCAGTGAAACAGCCTCGATGACGAAGCGGGGGCGACGCTTCGGGAGCGGGGCGCTTCCTGTGGTCTTGGCTTCATTAGTGTGGTCAGCAGGGTGCGGCGGGTCCTGAAGATCTGGCGGCTCTGGCGATGAGGCTTCTTGGGCGGACCACTCGAAGAACTGATCACAGGCATTGCGCAAAGCATCGGGGGTCTTTGCTTCGCCTACGATCAGAACCGTGGCGCCGCGCTCACGGAGCTTTCGGCAGAGGTAGGCAAAGTCCGAGTCGCTGGTGACCAAGCAGAAGATGTCTGCCCGCTGATCGAAGAGCACTTCCAGGGCATCCAAGGCCAGGGCGATATCGGAGGTGTTCTTCTTCGCTGCGTATTGGAACTGAAGGCATGGAGTGAATGCCTGGCGAACCAGGGCCTCTTGCCAAGAGTTGCCCAAGGTAGTGCGATTGCCATAGCCCCGTCGAAGCGTTACGCGCCCGGCTTGTGCAGCCATGAGGAGCGCGAAGTCCACGATCTCGGGAGCAACGTTGTCGCAGTCAATCATTACTGCGACTGTCGATTCTTGCGGTTGAGCCATCTTGACTTCCTTTGTCTCGCATTCGGATAGTGCTTTGCTAGGCGTATTTCTCAATGAACTCTTGTAGCGGCATCCTCAGTCCATGCCGTCTCTTCCACCTAGGCAGATTCGCATCTCGGGCTTTCTGGGTGGCGGCTTCCCACTTGGAGAGCTTTCCAATTTCAAAGCCCGGAAGCTCGGTGGGAAAGACGTACTGCATCATGCCCTTTTGGGCAACGCCCGGCGTTCGATAGATCAGTGGATAATCTGTATCGAACTCTTCGCCGGTATACCAGGTGAAGCTAATGATCGTTGCGTCCTTCGGAATGGATGGCCATTCTGCGTATGCGTAGACCGGGACCTTGGGCTGCTGCTTTTGCCGCTCTTCCAGCATTGCTTCCTGTTCATCAGACAGCTCCGAGGTGACCACGGTGATCCAGATGTTGTGGTCTTTCCACTCCTCCGGATGATGCTTGAAGGAGTCGAAGATGTCCTTGGCCTTCCAATCCATAGGAGGGGTGAGTTTGGCGCGGACCTTTTGTAGCTTCTCTATGCGATCCAGCTCGGAAGGACTGATCTTCTCGGCTGCGAGCCACAGCTCCTCAAACCAGCTCTTCGTTCGCTGGATTACCTCTTTTGATCGCGTCTGAATCCCTAGCTCTTTCCAGTGCTTGTTCTCGAAGCCGACAATTCCCAATCCACCGGCTGATGCATTGGCGCTGCCAATGATCACTTCGTTGGCGCTAATGTAAGCCTTGGCATGTAGTCGTTCATAAGACTTCACTTCAACTTGCGGCATCTTCAGAAGCTTACGCACCTCCTTGATATTAGTGGCACCTTGGCTGATCTCCAGCACAATGCGCACTCGTCTCCGCGTTTTTGCGAGGCCGAGGAAAGCGGTTGCATCATGGCCCCAGAATGCCACTGCGAGGTCCAGGTCACCGTCCTGATCGTTCACCCACTTGACCAACTCACTTTGATCTTCGATCAACTTCGTCATAACGTCCCTATCGTTGCCAGTGCTGACCTCCAACTCGGCCGTCCAAGTTCAGCATCGGCAACCGAGAACTGTTTGATCGAATCTATAGTATTTGGTAGACCTATGGATAGAACTTCCTCTTGTCCTTCAGGCACCTCTTAAACTGCCCCTTGGCATAGACCGGAAGCACTACCGCAGGCCTGTATTTCTCCAAGGTCTCTATCTGCTTCCTGCGCATTACGGCGGGCTTCTTGTGGAAGTAGGCCTCGTGAAGCACTGGCACGCGCTTGCTGACAGAGTGGCCCGTGATCAGAGCAATGTCTTCGTCCGCCACGTTCTGGTGGTGGAGCTCTGTGGCGATGGTGTGGCGGAAGGCATGGAACCCGACACCTCTAGGAAAGCCAAGCTCCTTCATGTAGCGACTGAACTGGCTAAGCGCTGCTAGGCTGTAGCGAGCATTGGTCTCACCGGTCTTACGGTTCACGCCAGCGGATAGGTGTGGGAAGAGGCGAGGGTGGCCACAGTCCCTGATGTCATCCATGAAGTCCAGGAAGCCTGCATCCAACAGCGGCTTCGGAATAGGGATGGTCCGGATAGAGGCCTTGCCTTTTAGGCTTTGCCGACTCCTGAGGCGGGTCCGGTGCGCCAAGTCAGGATCCACAGTCTTCTGTATGCGGATGCACCAGACATCACTCTCCAGGACGATGTCGGCGACCTTCAGCTGAGCGACTTCGTTGATGCGTGCGCCCGTATACAGGCCGATCATAGGAAGCCACCATCGATGCGGATACTTGCTCGCCCAGGGAATGAACGTCTTGGGGTCGAAGATGCGGCGGAGGTCGTCTTCATCAAAGAGCCGCTCTGGCTTGTTGGGATCGGTGACCAGGTCTTTCTTGATCTCTGCGAACGCAGCCATGGGAGACGCTTCAATGGCTTTCGTCTTGACCAGCTGATTGAAGAAAGAGACAAGGAAGCGTCGATGACGTTCAAGCGTTGCAGGGGCAAGCTGAGGAACATCTAGCTCCTTGCCGCAGGCAATGGCTTCCTCATAGCTGATGCCTCGGTAGACGGGGTCAGAGAAGAGTCCTGGAGGTGACCAGCGTATGAGGTCCCAGAGTCGGTAGATGTGAGGGTGGTCAATGCGCGAGACGGGAATGTCGCCGCAGGTCATCTGGAGAAGCCGCAGGGTTCGGGCTGTGGAGTCGATGGTCTCCTGGGCGAGGCAGCGGCGTTCCCGATCCCCTAGGTAGTCCTTGATCTCTACGGACAGAAGCCGGGCGGGGTGGCCTGCGGAGAGTGGCTCAAGGTAGCGCGTGCCTGCGGCATTGATGCGAGAGCGTCGAGAGCGCTCCATAGCTGCGTTGAGGATCTCTTGCGCATGGATGGCCGCTTCGCGTCCGGTGATGACCAGCTCATCAATCCGGAAACGTCCGATCTTGATGCCCTTAAGGTGCAGCGCGTCATCGGCGTCTGGATTGAAAGGGAAGTCTTGAAGGAAGCTTTTTACTGTTTTTGGCACGGCACTGTCTCCTTGGATGATGGGAGCAGTGCTAAGGCCCGGCTTTGATTCGTCAAACGAGATCTAGAGTGTTGCCGCGTTGCTTAGGCATTCGCCGGAACGTTGGAATTAGCGCTAAAACTTTTAGAGTAAATTAGTGGGGTGTGCCTTGCCAAGCGCTGTGGCGCAAGGGTTTGCCTTTGGTGACCGCTTCTATCTTGCAGTCATTTTTGTACTGTACGATTTTGAGTGTGCTTACGCCTAAGCGTGCTTTCTTACAGAATAGGCATGCAGGATATTTTCGAATTTGCGACGGGCATCACCATCCTCCATTCTCTTTGTTGGGTCGCCTCGCCCAGGCTCTATGGCAAGTGGCAACCCCGGTTAGGTTGAGTGGATGGGACTGCGTCCCTTTCGGGTCCGGACCGGTTGTCTAGGTGGAAAAGACCGTATAGCTTGTTCCCGGTGGATGGGGCAGTGGCGCTTAGCGTCCAAAGCTTCCTAGCTACCTTCTCTCTTTTTGCTACCAATTTCAGGTTTTAAGAATGACCAAGCCGTCACTCGATTCAATTGCCTCCGCTAAAGCCAAGCTTGCTGAAGAGCTGCGCAAGCTTGAGGAACAGGAAGTTCAGCTTCTCCAAGAGCAGGCCGCTGATGCCTTCGCCGAGGTCGCCAACCTCGTTTCCCAGTACGGCAAGAGCTTCTCTGCGAAGCAGCGCGCCGAGATCGTCAGCTTGCTTGGGGCTGATGTCCGCAAGAAGGCGGGAGGTGTGAAGAAGGAGGTCGCGCCCAAGTATTGGCTCCCACATACGGGCGAAACCTGGAGCGGCCGGGGTAGGACCCCCCGTTCCTTCGCTGCATGGGAGGGCACTTCCGCTTACACAACCTGGAAGGCCTCCCATCCCAACGAGAAATTCCCCGCGTTTCCCGGATAAATCATCCAAGCGGAGGCGGCCTGGCGCCCCTGCTGTGTCATCTTGGGAGACCGCCTGATCGTCTAATGGGGCCTTGGCTCTTGGTCCGGCTTAACGCTGGCGCTCAACCGTCGTATCTGGAGTGTCGAGATGAAGGTTTTCATTAGTTCGTTGATTTCCGGGATGGAAGCCGAGCGAGCCGCAGTGAAGCGTGCAGTCGAGAGGCTGGGGCACGCTCCCATCATGGCGGAGGACTTCGGCGCTAGGCCTAGCTCTCCGCAAGTTGCTTGCCTTGGCGGAGTGCGAGAGTCCGATCTTGTGATCCTGATCTTGGGGCCTCGCTACGGTGTGCCCCAGGCGGGTGGGATTTCGGCCACTCACGAAGAAATCCTGGAAGCGCGAAACCGTAAGCCTATCCTTGTCTTCCTGCAGGCAGGTGCGGAGCCGGAAGATAGCCAGGTTGCTTTGATCAATGAAGTCGGAGGTTGGGAGGGAGGCCTCTTCCGACAGGAATTTGTGTCCCCAGAGGACTTGGAGGACAAGGTGACTCGCGCCATTCATCGGCACGAGTTAGCTCATGCCGTAGCGCCGCTGAATCCTGAAGAGTTGAAGGCAAGGGCGATTAGGCTCCTTCCTGCGCTGGAGAGGGGGTATGGGGCGAATACGCTTCAGCTGGCAATAGCCAGCGGTCCCGTCTCAGCCATCCTTCGACCTGCAGAGATGGAGGCCCCGTCCCTGATTGCGGAGATGCAGCAGAGCGCACTCTTTGGCAGTCACCCAATCTTTGATAGGGCGGCCGGTAGCCGATCTCGGTTGGAGGGTGAGGCGCTCGTTGTGGACCAAGAGGACGGCCACAGGTCTGGGGCATCGGTGCGCCTTTGGCCAAACGGTGATCTGTTGATCAGCCTTCCCGTGCCGCCTCCCACGCGTGGGATGGGGCTGCCCGTGGTGTTGGAAGAAGACGTAGCTAGCAAACTGGCCAGCGCTGTTGGATATGCGGCATGGCTGCTTTCGCGGATCGATCCAACTGAGAGAATCACCCACATCGTGCCAGCCGTCAGGCTCAGTGGGGATGGTGGCGGCGCGTGGCGCACCCGGGCGGAGCATGATGCGAGCCCCAATTCGGGCCAATTTCCATGGCGACAGGGCGAGCATGAGGAGCCTGTGTTCCTGGCTCCCGCGCACCAAGTCAGGCAGGTGCTGTCGATGGATGCGCGTCGTGTGATCGAGGACTTTGTCGTTCTGCTGAGGCGACGCTGGAATCAAGACTGATCAAGCGCCATCTTCAACTGTGTTGGAGGTGGGGTTTGGGTAGCAAACTTGGAATTTCGCGCTGAGGGGGCGATACGGATGTCTATGGAACTGATCTTGGATCGGCAAGCCTATAGGCACTATGCCCCTAGCGAGTTGCATGATCACTTTGCTGCTTTTGACAGGTTGCTCGCGTCAGCGGTTCGCCGTGATCGTGGCACGTCTACGCTGGTGGCCAATCCGTTGCATCTATTTTCTGCGAAAAAGCGATACCCGGTCATCCACCTTGTTGCCATGAAAGACAGGGAACGATGGCGCTATTTCCAGCTTCCCTTTGTAACCTACGCGATCAGAGAGGGGCATCGCTTCGTCAGCGAGGATGGGGCTTCAACGAAGGCGATAGCTCAACCCCAATGCTGTTTTGAAGTCGTAGCTGACCCTTCTCTCAACGTCTTTGAAACGATGAGAGGTCGGTCCTATGCCTCGGCAGATGAGTTGCGCGCCGACGCTGAACTTATGCGAAAGTTCAACGAAGATGGAAAAAATGTTGCGATCCCCTCAGTGCTGCTCACAGCCCCTATCGCACTGCTTAGGCGAGGAGTCGCCGGGCGTTTCTTGCAACAGAAATACACGCTCTATCAACACATCTTCGGCTCTGGAGCGGAATACCCCAATGATGGCCCGTTCTATATAGGCATCACATCACGAGACTGGAAGAAGCGTTGGAGGGAGCACTGGGCCGCTATACAGCGTGGTTCAGGCCACAAGTTTCACAGGGTTTACCGGGAAAGGATGGCGGAGCGTGCCTTGACCTATGTCCATCATAAGGTAATGGGTGTGGCGCCTAGCCTTGACCAGATACAAGACCTGGAGGAGACCTTTGTACAAGGCCACTGGGACGACGAGCGCCTCCTGAACATGATCCCTGGCGGCAAAGCAGGTATCGCCTATCTTCATCGGCACCGAATTTTTGATGAGCAGGTTAGGCCTACTCCTGACAAGGTGGAGGGGGCCTTGGAAGAGTGGGCGAAAGACCATCCTCGAAAGGGGAGTCCGGCACCATGGATCGCTGAGGCTTGGCAGAGGCCTGAATACGCGTCGCAGGTGATCTGCGGTCGGGATGACAGATTGAATGTTGACCAGGTTCTTCAGATCAGGCTTCTAGCCTCAGGCGGTGTCTCGGCTGACGATATTGCAAAACAAATGGAATCCAGTCGAGAGCGGGTCGAAAAAGTCGTTGACGGGAAGACATATGCGAGAGTTGTAGATCGAGCCTTGCCTGAAGTATAGGGGAGGGGGCTTGCGCCCCCATATTTTTCTGGTATTCGATTCCCCATGTCAAAAAGCATGGGGATTTATGAATAAGAAAAGAAGGTTCGTCATTCCGAGGGCGCAATACTCGAATAGGCAGGCAAATCAAATAATAATCGGATCCCTGTGTTTGCTTGTCATCCTTGTGGCGGCTGCATCAGTGGCTGAGAGTATTATCTAATTTCGGAATTTATCTAGCAGTACATGTGCGCAGGCCAAGCCTACGATCCATGCGATCATAAAAGTGAAGGACCAAATTAGTCCTGCTGCACTGGATGCCAAGTCTCCGAGAGTTTTTACTGCAACATCCTGGGCAGGGGTGAAGAAGATGATGACGATTCCCAGCACCAAGGAGAGGAGTGTGGATATAAAATTCTCATTTCTCTTGAATAGCAGCTTGATAGCAATAAAAAACAGGTATGTGGCTGCAAATCCAGCAATGGCGAAAATTAGAATGGCAGATTTCATAGGCCCCTCTCCTTGTTGGTTGCCGCAGTTCGTTTCATTGATGGGTTGTTCCTGGAATGGATTTTACTTGTGATGGCACTTCAATTTGTATTGCGGACGAATCCAACATGATGAACTGAGTTTACGTCTGCAGTGAACCGGCCTGACGCAGATTCGCGAGCACGGTCGAAGAGCAAGAGATAGTGGCCAACCAGGTCATGAATGCTCTCTAGCCGATACCTTTGCGCTATAGCGTCGGCATGGCTCTGGTGAATCGAGATGCGGAAGCTGCTGTTTTCGGTGCCAAAGTTTGAGTAATAGCTACTGCCAAGGGGCCAAAAGCTAAAAGAGCGCACTATTCCCCAAAATCCAAGCCAACGTTCCGTATGTAGATCGACTCGAGCGTCCTCAAACCGTACAAAGGCGTCATGGACCGGCACCTCCGTCTGAGCAGGATCTGGGAGCCGTATCCGAACTGGACTGGTTTTGAAGCTTGGCCAGTGAACTAATTGTTCAAGTAGCCGTTGCGGCCCGCGAGATATAGTCGTCGACCGGCGTGTTCGGGAGGCCGAGCCTCCGCCAGCTCTGCTGCCTTCCTCAGCATCTTCGCCCTCTTCAGAATTCACCTCCGAAGATTCGACTGGCGTCTGAATTCTGACAATCAGAGTCTGATTGCTTTCCACCCATTGAGCGACAGTCGCATCACTCTCATTTTTTTCCCATGGATCTGCATTGCGCTGGATGAGGCTGCAGTTGGCCGCATGCGGACGACAATAGAAGTGCGCAATTCTCCCCTTCCTCCCAGGACTTGGGTCAGTCTTTCGGCGAAAGTGCGCGGTAGATTCGCAGCCCAAACACTTTAAGTGGCCCTTCAAGGGCTCCCGCTGGGCCTCCGTGAGCAGTGAAATCTCTAAAGCGGTGTATTCGTGATTGGTTCTTCGATCCAGAGCTTCTTGCATCCTTCAAGTCCCCCGTGACTCGTGTCCGATGCTTCCAGATTAACTCCTGCTTCGTCAACCGCGCCAGACCTATGCTTTTTCTAATCGGTGTTCCGGCTGAAAGCAATTATGGATCCGCTTCGCGTCTGGTCTTTGAAGAGAGTACCACTTTCATTCGCTTGAGAAATCGAGGACGCTGGTTCTTTCTGCAAGGTGATCCCCTACAACATTCCGGCTCAAGACATGGGATGAAAGGCTACGGTGAAGCAAGCTGCTTTAGCAGTGCCAGTGCTTCTTTCTGCTTCCTAGCATCAAGCTGCGATAGCACCAGGATGGCTTCAGCTACAACATCAGATGCCGCCACAAAGTAGGCCGCAGGAAGGTCTAGAAGCTCTGCGAGCTTCTCGATGGTCTCCAAGTCGGGCTTGTGCATCCCGCGTTCATATCGGCTGATCCGAGGGGCCGTCGTGTTTGAGTCATCCACGCCCATGAGCATTTCGCCTAGCTGAGCTTGGGTCCAGCCTTTGGCGACGCGTGCTGCGCGTAGGCGATGGCCGAGGGCTGTAGGCGTTGGCTGAGGAGCTGGCATCCGGCAGAAACAAACACGTTGACTCTCCAGAGTTTGACGGCATAAGCTTAGCCGGTCATTTGCGTTCAACGCAAAATAGGGTAGGGAGGCAATCGTATGGATATGAGGTGCTGGGCAGTGGTGGGTGTCCTGGCGTTCGCTGCTTCTGCTGAGGCTGCGCCCAGCTTGTCGTGCCAACTGCAGAGCGGTCAGTTCATGGTGGACGGGGTGGGGCGGCCGAAGGTGTCCGCTTTCATCTGGGCCACGGGTCATGGCTCCGCAACGCCCACTGGGCCCATCCGAACCAGGATCGGCCGCATCGAACCTTTGGAAGGCCGGGACTACAAGCGCGCTATCAAGCTGGACGGCAAGCCCGTTCTTTTGCCTCAGGACGCACAAAGCGTTATCGGCTTCGGCAAGGTCTACGACTTCGGGGGTGCCGTTGCCTTGGCTTACCTCGGCGAGCGTGAGGAAGACTCTTCTGCGCGGCCTAGCCAGATTGTCATCGTCATCAACAAGGCCGGGTCAGTGATAGACAGCGAAATCCTGCCTGGCACTGCAACGAATCATGGCAGTCACTGCCTACTCATCGACTGATCAAGGAATTGACATGAAGAAGCTTTGGACGCTTTCCGCTACTGCGCTGCTGGTTGCTTGCTCGGGTGGTCCTGGGAGCGGCGATGTTGAAAAGGCGCTGACGGCGTATTTCAAAGAAGCAACAGGTACGACCATGACGTTCGAGAGGTTGAAAGTTGGCGAGTGCGTGCGAGAGGACAGTCCTGGCTATGCCTGCAGTGTCACTGGAACTGCGCGGTATCAGCTGGGCACTCGCACTGAGCAACAGCAGCTTGTCGGCACTTTCGTCATCGACAAGGTCGATGGCACTTGGACCGTCGTAGACCGTCGCTGAATTCAAGCTCGCCGCCAACCCCTGGCTAGGAGGTTTAGATGTGGACGTTTTTCAACGTGGTGCGTTGGCTCATCACGGTCGCGGCACTGTGGTGGCTTTGTAGCGTGGTGTTTGAGGAGGGCACTACCGCTGAAGGAGCAGTATTTGGGCTGATGCTCTTCGGGCAACTGGTCTTCTGGCCCCTTGCGCTGTTGTGGGGCTTGCCGTGGCTGTTCCGTCGCCGAACGCCCAAACTGAAGAAGCATAGGCCTGAAGAGTTCGAACCCACGGTATCCCATGATCACATTGCCTTGGACCTGGGCAGGGACACCATCTGGGTTCGGGACCCGGTGAAGGGCGAGCGCTACCTGCGACGGGCTGAAGTGCTCGCCATCCGCACTGGGGAGCACAACTACAAAGGAGTGGTCACCCATCGCCTGGAAGTCCAGGTTCGGGACGTTGTTCATCCGCTCTGGCTGGTTCCTTTCGTGCGTCACTCTGACCGATGGCTCAGGAGCACAGCGATCAATGAGGCCGAGCGAGATGAGTGGTTCGCTAGGATGAAGGCTTGGTTGCCCTAACCGCGCCTACTCGTCTGCTGTCTCAGCTTCGGCGTTGATTGGGTCTTTCGGGGATATCGGAAGGTTGCTGACTTCACACGACGCTATGAAAGATCGAGTCCGCTCATAAAGTACGGAGTTCTGCTCCCTGAAGTTGGCGTAGTAAAGGATCGCGCTAATTGCGATGCGCTGCTTAAGAGGATCCCAGATGCGAACGCGCTCGATAAGATCGTCTCTCGAAAGTGGCTCCAACCCCATTTTCGCGATGTTCTTGGCAGCATCCCCCTTGAAACCCAGCGCTACGACAAGTCCTAGTGCTTGGTGTTGGGAGATAAGCTTGGAGAACTCACTGAACTCGCCAATGTCATCTTCGTCAACGACATACTGCTTCACCTCTGCAGAGAGGACTAGCTTTTCGCCGTCGCGGGCGTCAATGTCGCCGACGCGCTTCTCGCGCTTGGAGCCCGTCCTTACCTTGCCGACTTCGACTTGTAGATGCGGAGCATCAGCGCGGATATAGCCAAATACTGTGCCCTGATACGCAGCTCCAGTCGGCTCCCCTGCACGGCTAGTCATGTCAAACGATTGTAAGTATTGCAAGAACAACGGCGGATCTCGCTTGACCGTGGTTGGGTCAATTGCTTGAGATGGCAGTGCTCCTAGGACGTAGTCAATTACGTCCTGCTCAAGCTTGTCCAGCGAGTCGTCGCTAAACGAGAGAATGGCTTCAATCCATGAGACGTAGTCTCGCCAAGCCTGGGTCGCGTGTGGTGCTGAGCTTGGGAAATCATAGCGATGGTTGTCATTCCGAAAGAAGTTGGCGATTGCGTCGTAGTCCTTCCGGATTGCCAGATCCTTTCCATCTACAGTGACCGTGAAGGTGTTTACGCCAGCTCCATTTTTCTTCTGGGTGACGAGCGGGAAGTCCTTGTGGAACTCCGTCAGGCTTGAGTATTTCCCTCCCGTCGCGTTCAGTCTGCGCAAGAAGCGAATGATTGCGATTAGGAGGCCTGGAAGAAACTTACGCTTCTGGCCACCAAAAAAGTTCGCCTTAACATCCGTTAAAATGAGATCCGGTGTGATCTGCTTGGAATTCATGGCAGCTTCGCCAGCTTCTGGATGGCTTCGGAAGCCATCGCAAAGTAGATTGGGTCTCGCTCTGTCCCCAGAGCCTTCAGCCCTAGATGACTGGCAGCGGCCAAAGTGGAGCCGCTGCCCGAAAATGGATCGTAAATGATGCCCTTTCCGAGAGGGAGGACGCCTCGAACTATGTAGCGCATTAGTTTTTGCGGCTTTATAGACGGATGCGGGGCGAGCGCCCTTTCCGGGTCCCTGGCCGGAGCGACCTCGATTAAATCCCTGAAAGGTTCATCCTCAGAGACGCGCCTGAAACCGCCAGTGCCCCACTTGCGTAGGTTGGCGGCGACCGTAGGTTGGTCAATTGGCTTACGAAAGATTCCCCATGGTTCCCAGCAGGAACGCGGCATCACGGACACGTCTGTATATTCTTCCTCGTGTCCTTTCGGTCGATCTCCGCCGCGTAGGGTTTTTACAACCCGGATCAGCTCACCGCGCTTTTCAAAACCAGCTGTTTCAATCGCCGCAAATGTGGTGGTCGATACCAGTGGGTTTGACGCAATCACGATGTGCCCGCCCGGAACCAGAATGCGTCCGGCCTGATATGCGAACGCCTTAAAGAACGTCGTAAGGCGCTCCCTGTCTTTGGCCGTCAGTGTGGTGAAACGCGGCAAGGGGCCGCGCTTTGCCCCGTCAAAGGATGGCGGGATGCGCCAGACTCCTCCAGCCCCTCCCCGAAGCTTGTCTACATGCTTTTCGTCGAACTCGACAAGGCCATAGGGCGGATCAGTGACAATTGCATGAATCGAGCATTCCTCGCGCTCGGCCATCCACTGGAGAGCGTCCGCCAAGTAGAGCTCGGCGTGCTTGGTAGGATTCGTATGCGGAAAGTGAACGCGTGATGCCTCAGCTGCTTTGAGCGCCGAGGGCTTGTTAGTACGATTGACGGTAGACATCTGCTTCTTCGTGGGACGGAGCGGAGGCATTGTCCAATTCCCTTGTCTCATGCCAGGAGACGGCCCAAGCCATC